>CBDTYJ010000214.1:0-4788 GCA_965364575.1 uncultured Gammaproteobacteria bacterium | reverse complement strand
ATAATACGGCAGGCACCATGATGGACGAAAAAACCCGCCAACCCTACGTCTTTTCATTCGAAGCCGGCGACGGCAAGAACAAACAACTGCTGGGCGGCAAGGGCGCCAACCTGTGCGAGATGACCCAGATCGGTCTCAATGTGCCGCCCGGTTTCGTCATCAGCACCGAGGCCTGCCTCGCCTTCCTGGATTCTCCGACCGGCGAGCTGCCGGCGGGGCTGCGGGAAGAGGTCGCGGCCGAGATGAAGGCGCTGGAAGAGAGGACCGGCAAGGGTTTTGGCGACGGCGACAATCCGCTGCTGGTCTCGGTGCGTTCCGGATCCGCGCTTTCCATGCCCGGCATGATGGATACGATCCTCAACCTGGGACTCAACCAGGAGACCCTCAAGGGCCTGATCAAACAGACCCGCAACGAGCGCTTCTGCTACGACGCTTACCGGCGCTTCATCCAGCTGTTCGGCAAGGTCGCGCTGGGGATCCCGGACGAGGCGTTCGACGGGCCCTTCGAGGAAGTCAAAAAGCGCGCCGGGGTCAAGGCCGACCTGGGCCTGAGCGCTGACAATCTCAAGGAGATCAGCGAACGATTCCTCGCCGTGGTCAAGGAACAGACCGGCCGGCCGTTCCCGGAAGACGTCCACGAACTGCTCGAACTGGCCATCCGGGCTGTGTTCAAGTCGTGGATGGGCAAACGGGCGGTCGATTACCGGCGCGAGTTCAACATCACCCCGGCCATGGCCAACGGCACCGCGGTCAACATCGTCACCATGGTGTTCGGCAACATGGGCGACGACTGCGCCACGGGCGTCGGCTTTACCCGCAACCCGGGCACCGGCGAGAACGAGATGTTCGGCGAGTACCTGGTCAACGCCCAGGGCGAAGACGTCGTCGCCGGCATCCGCACGCCGAAACCGGTCAAGGAGCTCGAGCGGGACATGCCGGAGATGTACCGGCAACTGGTAGAGCTGCGCGACAAGCTGGAGTCCCATTACCGGGAGGTCCAGGACTACGAATACACGATCGAGAACGGCACCCTCTACTGCCTGCAGACCCGCAACGGCAAGATGAACGCCACCGCCATGGTGCGGACTTCGCTGGAGATGGCCGAAGAGGGGCTGCTGAGCAAGGAAGAAGCGCTGATGCGCATCGATCCTGAGCTGCTCGAGCAATTGCTGCACCCGCGGCTCGATCCCGCCTATGACGCCGAACCCGTGGCCCAGGGGCTGCCCGCCTCGCCGGGCGCGGCATCCGGCAAGATCGTGTTCGACGCGGACCGGGCCGAGTTGATGGGCCGGGCCGGTGAAAAAGTGCTGCTGGTCCGTGAGGAGACCAAGCCGGAGGATATCCACGGCTTCTTCGCCGCAGAGGGCATCCTTACCAGCCGCGGCGGCAAGACCTCCCACGCGGCGGTGGTCGCCCGGGGCATGGGCAAACCATGCGTGGCCGGTGCCGAAGGCATCGAGGTCAGGACGGAGAACCGCCAGGCGAAGGTGGGCGACCACGTGCTGCACGAAGGCGACGTGATCACCATCGACGGCGGCAATGGCAACGTCTACCTGGGCCAGATCCCCACGGTACCGCCGGAATTCTCGGCGGAGCTGCGCACGCTGCTCGGCTGGGCCGATGAAATTGCCGAGATCCAGGTGCTGTCCAACGCCGATACGCCCGAGGGTGCCGAGAAGGCGGCGGACTATGGCGCGATGGGGATCGGCCTGTGCCGCACCGAGCGGATGTTCAACGCTCAGGACAGGCTTCCACTGGTGGTGGAGATGATCCTGGCCAACACCACGGAAGAGCGTCAGAAAGCGCTGGATCGGCTGCTACCGGTTCAGCGTGAGGACTTCCGGGGACTGTTGAAGAACATGGCCGGCAGGCCGGTGACCATCCGTCTGCTGGATCCGCCGATCCATGAGTTCCTGCCCAGCGAGCGCCAGCTCGAACAGGAGCTGGGACACCTGGAACAGCTGCGGGCGACGGTCGAAGGGATGGAGGACCTGATGGGCGCCATGCAATTGCTGCGCGGCCAGGAACAGGCGGCGGCGCTCGCGGCCCGCATGCCGATGTCCGGAGAAGGCGTCGAGCTGATCGACGAGGCGATCGCCAAGAAACGGCTGATGCTGGACAAGGTCCGCGAACTGTTCGAGGTCAACCCGATGCTCGGCCATCGGGGCGTACGTCTGGGCATCACCTATCCGGAGATCTACGCGATGCAGATCCGGGCGGTGCTGGAAGCCGCCGCCGACTGCCAGAGCGAAGGCATCGATGTGCACCCCGAGATCATGGTGCCCCAGGTGTGCACCGCCCAGGAGCTGCGCCGGGTCAAGACTATCGTCGATACGATCCAGGAGCAGGTGGAGGCCGAGCGCCGGGTCAAGCTGGATTTCAAGTTCGGCACCATGATCGAAGTGGTCCGCGCCTGCATGCGCGCCGGCAGGCTGGCCGAAGTGGCGGAGTTCTTCTCGTTCGGCACCAATGACCTGAGCCAGTCCACGTTCTCGTTCTCCCGGGAGGACGCGGAGAACAAGTTCCTGCCGTTCTACAACGAAAACCAGATTCTGCAGGACAACCCGTTCGAGGTGCTGGACGTGAAGGGCGTCGGCCAGCTGATGAAGATCGCGGTGGAATGGGGGCGCAAGAGCCGCCCGGACCTGAAGGTCGGCATCTGCGGCGAGCAGGCCGGCCACCCGGCGTCGATCCGCTTTTGTCACAACATCGGGCTGACCTACGTATCCTGCTCGCCGCCCCGGGTCCCGGTGGCGCGGCTGGCAGCCGCCCAGGCGAGGCTGATGGAGCAAAGAGAGGAGTCCGGCCTGGCGGCGGTGAGTTCGCTTTAAGCATCATGAGGCAAAGGGCGTCGGAGACCGGGGTCCGCGGCCTGGCGGGCACCGGCTCCCTGACCCCGTCCCTCGGGAAAAGGTTCCGGGTCTACATTCTTTCCCCAGCGACAAACCGGCGCGGGTCAAACTGAGAGCACCGGCGCCGTGGATTTTCTGCTTGACGCCTACCGGACGTAGCAGACGTCATCCAGCCACAGTTCCTGGCCGACCACGACCAGAGAATTGATGGTCCCGTTCAGGGCCACATCGCCCCGGGTGGAATCGCCGGGGGTCGCGGTGGTCACCGAGACCGTCACGCCACCGATGGTCTGGCCGTCAAATTCGACCACCTGGTTGATCGCGGGATTGGCCACCGAGGCGCCGTTGATCAGGAACTGGTTGTTGCCGCCAAGATCCGCGTAGTTCATGGTCACGTCGCGGGCCGACGGCGGCAGGTTGAACTGGACCCCCACGTTGAGGGGCCGCAGATCGTTGCCGCTGGCAGTCGTATAGTTACCGGCGGTGATTTCGGCTCGATTGCTGTAGGCGCCTACCGCCACCACGTCGATGGTGATGCCTGACGCCACGAAGGAGTTGCCGACGGTGTACTGGCTGCCGACCGCCTGGTCCTCGAAATCGATACAGGCCCTCTCACCCGCGGGCGGCGGGCACACGCAACATGAACCGACCAGTAGCGCGATGGCCACGGCGCCTGTGGGTCCTGTGAATTTGTTTAGCATGGGAGCCTCCTTACTCGTCTGCATGGTTTGCTGAGTCAATCTGGATGTCGTCAGCGGCCGGTCTCCGCAGGCCCGGCCCGAAAATCCGCAACGGCAGTGCGCCCAGCGCTCACGACATCTATCTGGGGCACAAGACTGTTTCGGCCACGGATATCTCCGCGCCGGCTAACTCAAGTGTAGTCAAGTCTTTCGGGCGCGCCGCCTCCTGTGTGGGAAAAGGTACGGGATCTATTTCGCCGCCGGTAAGGAAAACTGATCCTTCGCCTCTATTCCTCGGAGTCCGATCCTGGCTGTCCATCTGTCCGTTGGGGGCGTGCGAGGACGGGATACCGGAACCGGTCGATGAGGTCCGTCGCGGTGATAGTATCCGCCAGATGAAGCTGCCCCGCCTGCGCACGATTCTGCTGACGCCTCTGGTGCTGTTCGCGTTGTTCTACGTCGCCGTGGCGGTCATGCTCGCGTTCGACGATACGACGGCCCCGCCATTCGAAGGCGTGCCGGCCAGCCATGAGACCATCGTCATCTTCGGCGCCAGCGGCACCGCGGGCGACGGCATCCTGAAAGCCGCGCTGGCCAATCCCGACATCAGGAAGATCCACGTCGTCACTCGGCGTGCAACGCCGCGGATCGAGCAGGGAGTGGCCTCGGGCAAGGTCCAGATGACCCTGCACATGGACTATCTCGATTATTCCGCGGTGCGGGAGCAGATTGCGGAGGCCGACGCCGTCTACTGGGCGATCGGGACGAGTTCATTCGGCGTCGATGAGGACACCTACGGCATGATCCACGTGGATTTCCCGATGCGGTTTGTCGCGGAATGGACCGAGGTCAGCGAGAAGCCGGATCTTTCGTTCCACTACATCAGCTCCAGCGACATTTCAGAGGACTCGAGCATGATGTGGGCGCGGGAGAAGGTGCGCGCCGAACGGTCGCTGTTCGGTTTCGCCGACGGCTCCAGTCTACGCGTGATCGCCTATCGGCCGGACTACATCGGCCCCACCCTGGAAGAGGCCCATATCGGGCAGGATCTTCTGTACTGGTTCTTCGCGCCGGTCAACGCGGCCGTCAGGGCGACCCGGATCGGCCAGGCGATGATGGAGATCACGGCGCGAGGCGCTCAGTTCCAGAACGGCGCCATCGTGAGTACCGGGTCCATCATCCGCTACAGCGACGCCTACGAGCGGCGCATGTGCAGACAGGTGTCCGGGCTGATTTGTGGTCAGACACGGTAGCGA
>CBDTYJ010000213.1:0-4817 GCA_965364575.1 uncultured Gammaproteobacteria bacterium | reverse complement strand
CCTCGACGTCGATCAGCTGGATCGTGATCCGCACCCGGTCACCGTCGGTGCGCAGAGTTCCCTCGACGACCGCGTCCACATTGAGCTGGCGCCCGATTTCGCGGATGTCCGTTTGCCGATCGCGGAACGCGAACGAGGAGGTGCGGGCGGCCACACGCAGGCCTTCGACACCGGCGAGCGTGTTGAGCAATTCGCCTGCGATGCCGTCGCCCAGATAGCCGGCGGCTGCGCTCTCGCCCAGTTCCGTAAACGGCAGCACGGCGACCGAATCGATCGATGCCGCCTGCACGCGATTGAAAGCGGGGGCATTGACCAGGAGTACGGCGATCAGCGTGCCGAGTATCCCCATGACGAGATAGTCGAGACGTCGGCCATGCAGCAGGGAAGCGAGCCGCTCTCGGGCGCCGGATATCCCGCGGCTGTCGTTCGGCTCCAGCGCCCAGGCGACAATCAGCGCCAGAGGGAAACCGGCGATGGCCAACACCAGCACCAGGCGCACGCCCCATTCAGGCAGGAACAGGGCAGGGATGAGGATGTCGGTGACCTGGACCGCCAGCCAGGCAACCACACCGTAGGCGGCGGCGACTTTGTAAAGCCGCTTGCGCCTCAATTCCCGGAGAGACTCGTTTACCCTCTCCGTCGAGAAGTGCAGTCGTGCGCCCATTCTCCCCGGCCTGATGGCACCGCGTCCCGGAAGGAACCATGACGGCCCCGTAGACATTGTGACCACCTGGCCGGGCCGTGGTTCATCGTCTGCTCCAAAAACCGGAGCCGGACGGGCCCCATGCATGCGCAAGAAATGCGCATCAGAAATCGCCGCGCTAAACACGTATCCTTTTCTCGAGGCCACTGCAGGGAGCCGCCTTGGACACATTCACTACCGTGATCGAAGCCAGGGACCTGGCGAAGGAGCTGCAGGCACCCGATATCCGGGTCGTTGACACCCGCTTCCGGCTCACGGACCCCGGGGCCGGCGAGCAGGCCTACCGGCAGGGTCACATTCCGGGTGCCGTCTACCTGCACCTCGAGCGCGACCTGTCGGGTCCGGTCACCGAGACCAGCGGCCGCCATCCCCTGCCTGATCCCCGCATCCTGGCTGCGCGCCTGGGGCGTGCCGGCATCAGTAACGATGACCAGGTGGTGGTCTACGATGACGCGGCCGGGGCCATCGCCGCGCGCCTCTGGTGGCTGTTGCGCTGGCTCGGGCATACGCGGGTCGCAGTCCTGGACGGCGGCCTGCGGGCCTGGCGCGGGGCGGGCTTCGCACTGGAGGAGGGCGCGATCAGCCCCCGCCCGACGAGTTTCATCCCCGGCAGCGGTGGCGCGAGGGCGGTGACGGTGGAGGAGCTGCTTGGGCGGATCGGGAAGGCGCCGCGGCTGCTGGTCGACGCGCGGGAACGGCCGCGCTTTCTCGGGCAGATGGAGCCGATCGACCCGGTGGCCGGGCGGATTCCCGGGTCGGTGAATTTCCCCTACACGGACAATCTCGACGATGCCGGCAGATTGCTTGACCCCGAGGCCCTGCGGCAGCGATGGCGCCGTCTGCTTGGGGACACGCCGGTTACGGGGGTGGCGTGTCTATGTGGCTCGGGCGTGACAGCATGCCTCGATCTGCTGGCGCTGGAGATCGCGGGGATGCCCGGCGCGGCGCTCTATGCCGGGTCATGGAGCGAGTGGATCCGGGATCCGGAAAGACCCGTCGCCACGGGCGAATAAGCGGACCCCGAGGTTTTGGGATCAGGGGGTCAGGATCACCTTGCCCAGGTTATTGCGGCCCTCGATCCAGGCGTGGGCGGCGGCCGCCTCGGCCAGCGGGAAACAGCGGTCTACGTGGGGCCGCACCCAGCCCTCGGCGACTCCCTGAAGGATCGCGCCCAGCCAGCTGTTGAGCCGGGCGCGTGACTCGTACATCTGGTGGACGTTGCAGCCGAACACGCCTCGATTGCCCCGGATCAGCCCGGAAGGGTGGAACAAGGGTGCCCCCACCATGCCTTTGAGCAGGCGCAGTTTTCCCGCGAGCCCCGGTCCCGCTGCTTCGGCGATCCCGAACATGCCCAGCCGTCCGCCGGGGGCCAGCAGCTCCAGCCCGCGTCTCCAGCTCCGGGGTCCCATGGGATCGATGATCAGATCGACGCCCTGACCCCGGGTCAGGGCATCCACCTGTCGGTGCCAGTCCCCGAGCCGGTAGTCCACCGCATGATCCAGGCCGCGGGTCAGCAGGAATTCGTGCTTGCCCGGGCTGGCGGTGCCGATCGTGCGGGCGCCGATGTGGCGGGCGATGTCCAGGGCCGCCAGGCCCACGCCACCGCCGGCATTCTGGATCAGCAGAGTCTGATCCGGCCGCAGGGAGCCCATGACCACCAGCAGCAGCCATGCGGTCACGTAGTTCAATGGCAGACCGGCCGCGGCCGGGAATTCGAGGTCCGCGGGTTTCGGCAACACCCGATCCGCATCGATGACGTGATACTCGGCGTAACCACCGTAGTCCCCGAGAGCGAGGACCGCGCGGCCTTTCCACATGGGATCGACGCCGTCACCCACTTCGTCGACGATGCCCGAGATCTCGTGCCCGGGGACGCACGGCACCGGCCGCGCGCCCGGGTAGACGCCCTGGCGGATCAGGATGTCGGCGAAATTGATCCCCGCCGCGGCCACGCGGATGCGGAGCTGTCCGGGGCCGGGGGCCGGGACCGGGGCTTCCTCCAGATTCAGGGCCTCGGGTCCGCCGTGACGGGCGATCACGACCTGGCGCATGGTGCCGGGTTCCACGCCAGGGCCGGGACCTAACGGCATGGGACCGGGCTGTGCTGATGGGTGTCGGGCGGCATATCGGCAGGCATCTCACCTCCGAGCGCGTTGCCGCCATCGTATTTCTCTGCCAGAGCCGCGAGCCGCCGGTCGATCTCCGCCCGGTCGAGCCAGCGCCCGCGGACCATGACGCCGAGCGGTTCTCGCAGGGCGGCGACGCTAAGCAGGGGATTCGCGGAGACGAGGATGAAGTCGGCCGCGAGGCCTTCCCTCACTGACCCGAAGCGATCCGCGGCGCCAAAAAATTCCGCCGGCAGGACCGTCCCGGTGCGCAGCGCCTGATAGGGTGTCAGGCCGGCGCTGACCAGCGCATCGAGTTCGTCGTGGATCGAGAATCCGGGCACGTTGAACACCTGCGGTGCGTCGGACCCGAGCAACAGGCCAGCGCCCTGATCGTGCAGGGCCTTGACCAGTGCCGCGCGGATGGCAACGAATTCCGATGCACCTCGGGGGTCGTAGTCCGGCGCGTCGAGCATGCCCCGTTTGGTGGCGATCCAGCCCCGCAGCATGTCCCGCGGGATGTAACGCATGCCCGGCTTCATGGCAGTGACCAGAGGATCTTCCGGCAACACGAAATTCTGGATCAGGGACAGCGTCGGCACGTTCCAGACACCCGCCCGGCGGGTCTCCCTGGCCAGCCGCGGAATCTGCGAGGTGTCGACCTGGCCGACCAGCGCGACCCCGAAAAATCCCGGGTCGGGGGCCGCTTCCGGACCACCGCGGAGCATCGCCTGCATATAGCCATCCAGGTGCTCGATGGTGGCCTGGCCCGCCGCCAATGCTCCGGCCAGCCCGACCTCGACCGGCACATGCCCGGCCACCGGCATGCCCAATTCGCGGGCGCTGGCGGCGATGGCCTCATACTCGTCCCGGGACAGACCGGGATGGAGCTTGAGGAAGTCGTAGCCCCGGCCTGCCTGCTCCATAACCATATCCCGGGCCTGTTTGACGCCGTCCACGCTGTTGCCGTTGAGAGAAGGGCCGGAGGTGAATATCCGCGGGCCGAGCATCTCGTGGCTCGCGACTTGTTCGCGCAACTCCAGATGGCAGGGCGCACCGAGCATGCCCCGGGCAGTCGTCACGCCGTTGGCCACGTACAGCAGCAGAACGTCCTGTAGCCAGCCGTCCCGCTCACGCCGGCCCGGGATGTGGGCGTGCATCTCCGCCACCCCGGGAAGCAGGTATTTGCCTTCCGCCTCGATCTTCCTCGCGGCTTCGGGCACGAGCACGGCGTCGCGCGGCCCTATTTTGCTGATGACACCGTCCTCTACCAGCACGGTACGGTCGGACAGCACCGCCTCGCGGTCCATCGGCACGACATTGACGCCGACCAGGGCGATAGTCTCGGCATGGACGGCGCCCCCCAGGGTCAAGGGCCCGAGCAGCAGGCCGGCTGCGAACGCCTGTAGCCGGCGTAATCCCGGCGCCCGGGCGGGATGGCGGCAGTCCCTATGGCATCTTGCCTTGCCTGTCATGTCGGTTACCTGGCTCAGACCCGATCCGGCGGAGTCCCGGCTGAGCTATAGTGAGGACCCAGTCGTCAGTATCGGGGAGTAATGATGAAGGGCATCATTTTTCTATGTTCCATGCTTATTCTAGCCAGCGGCAACGCATTGGCCCAGAGCGACAGCGGCGAAAAGCCCGCCGGCGCTTCCCGTCAGACCGACAAGCGTAAGGAAGCCGTATCCGAGACCGAGCGTGCCCGCAGGGAGGCCGACAAGGCGATCGGCGAGGCGGCGAACCCCGACCGGCAAGCGGGCCCGGCCGTCGATGGCGACGAATCCGCGCGCGAAACAGGTTCTCGGGCTGCCGATCACATGGATCACGGCAACGAGACCAGCCAGGAGATGCTGCGTCGGCGGGACGAGAGCAAGGCGATCAAGGAGGAGTACAAGGCCAGCGGCAAGAAGCAGAGCGGCAAGAAGCCCTGGCATACCGCTGGCCGCGACAATGACGACGGCGCGGATGCCGGAGGCGAGGCCGGCAAAGGGAAATCGAAATCCGGCAAG
>CBDTYJ010000212.1:0-4865 GCA_965364575.1 uncultured Gammaproteobacteria bacterium | reverse complement strand
AGTTCGAGACCGATGCCTCTGTTGCACCCGGTGACGACGCAGAATCCCATATCGAGTCCTCCCGATGTTTGCAGACCGCCTGCACGGCCAGTGTAGACTTGGCCGCTGATGACTGCGGCATCCCCATGTTAATGCAAGAGACATTGAGACATCTCCGCGCATTGATTCCGGCCCTGATCGCGCTGGTCCTTGCGGCCGGCTGCGCAGCGCCCCTCGTCCACCCGCCCGGCCTGCTCCTCGAGGGGAGCGACGACGCGGCCGCGGCGCTGGCGTTGGAGGATTATCTGCGCCGGGCGGAGCAGCCCGTGGAACTGTCCTCGGACGGTCTGGGCGTGTTCGTCTACCGGCGCGGCATGGCTACGCTCCTGACGCCGGTCTTACAAAGCGAGGGTCTCGATCGCATCGTCGCGACCCGGGTCTACGGGCCCGCCCCCGGCAGCGGCGAGACCGAGCTCGCCGCCCTGGCGGCACGCCTGAACGCCAGCCTCAATGTCGGTGTGTTCAGCCTGGAGCAGGGCGCGCTGACATTCCAGACCCAGCTGGGATTCGTCGACCGGGTCGCCCGGGAAGAGCTGCTGGCTTTCCTGGACTGGCTGGATGCGGTCGAGATCGCGATCGGATCTGTGGATGGCGAAGACGGGACCCTGGCGCTCACCGCCGGAGAAAAGTTGTGAGTCATGTCCCGCAGCGTCTACTCTTCCCGTACACCCTGTTCCTGACACAGAGGGCGTCCCCATGAGCACGACCGTGGAAGCGGTGCATGAATACGACCATCCGGTGGAGAAGGTCTTCGCCGCCTTTACCGATGCGGCTTTTTACCTGGCCAAGTTCGAGGGCATTGGCGCCCGGGATGTAGAGGTGGTCGCCTGCAGCGACGAAGATAACGTGTTTTCGATCGAGACAAGCCGGGAGGTACCCCTGGATGTGCCCTCCGCATTGAAGGCCATGCTCGGCGCCTGGACCACCGTGATCCAGAACGAGGAGTGGGTGGAGGGCGATGACGGCGAATTCCTCAACGAGCTGGATATCGAGTCAGAGGGTGTGCCGGCAAAGATCACCGGCACCATGGTGCTCTACGCCACCGAGGACGGGGGTTGTGTCAACGAAGTGACCATCCGGATCGACTGCGGCATACCGCTGCTCGGCGGCAAGATGGAGAAATTCGTCGCCGCCAATACCGAAGATCAGCTGGAGGCGGAGTACGAATTCATCCAGGAGTACCTGGAAGAGTTGGACTAGGGGCCGCTGGCTCAGCCCTGATCCAGAAGCTCGCGCAGGTTTATGACTGCCGAATTCGCCCGCGACAGGTAGGACGCCATGACCAGTGAATGGTTGGGGAACATGCCAAAGCCCTTGCCGTTGAGCACCATGGGGCTGCGCATGGGCGCCTGGCTGGCTTCCAGCTCGCGGATGATCTGGCGCAGACTGACCCGGGCGTTCTTGTCCTCCAGGACCTGCTGGAAATCGTATTCGGTGGCCCGCAGGAACTGCACCAGCGCCCAGGCCGCGCCGCGGGCCTCGTAGAACACGTCATCGATCTGCAGCCAGGGCGTCTTGACCCGCACGTCGTCGGGCTGGGGACCCGAGGTGTCCGCCGCCGGGTCGCCCGCCAGATCGGTGTTGACGCGCCGCTGGCCCACGCTCGCGCTGAGGCGCTGAGACAGATCGCCGAGGCGCTTCTCCACCACCGCCAGCCATTCCCTGAGGTTGTCCGCACGAGCATAGAAGTGCGCTTCCGGATCTCCACCCGAGATCAGACGATCGCGATAGGCCTCCAGATGGGAGATGCCTTCCCGGTACTTGCGCTCCGTGGCGGGCAGGATCCAGGACTCGCTGTCGAAGTTGAAAGCGGGCTCGGCCAGCTCCAGATCCGGGTCCGCCAGCGATTGCGTCTGCGAACGGCTGTAGTCGTTGCGCAGCACCCGGGACAGATCCCGGACTTGCACCAGTACGCCGAATTCCCAGTTCGGGATGTTGTCCAGGATCACGCCGGGGGGTGCGATGTCGTTGGACAGATAGCCGCCGGGCTTGTCCAGCAGCGTGTTGGCGGCGGCGATCAGGGTATCGACGGTGGCGAAGCCGGTGGCGGCAGGTTGCCCCTGATGCTGCCAATTGACCCACAGGGGCTCGGGCTCCCGGGACCAGTACCAGGCCAGGGCCAGCTGCAGCACCAGGAACACCACAAGCAGCCCGAGGGCCACGCGTGTCCACGGCCCCCTGTCCGACACCACGGATTCGGAGCGGCCACCGAAGATACCGCCGAAGAAGTCGGACAGACGCTGGAAAAAGCTGTTCATGGGTGGAATCCTTTGTCCCTGGGGGCGCGTGGCACCTTACTCTTTGTCGGGCCGGATCGGCGGATTTCAAGGGGTAGCCCCGGGAACGATCCACCGCGACCCGCGTGGCCAGTGGGCGCTGCAGCCTCAATAATCCGCATAAAGCCCTCCCTCCGTTTCCAGCCAGTCGGCCACCTGGCCACACATCCGATCCCGGTCACCGTCGGTCACATCGAGACGCAGCACCGGCAGCGACGAGACCCGCACCGCTTCGTCGAAGCGGCTCTGCTCGTCGACGAACGCCTGCAGATCGTCATATTGACCCGGATTTCCGGAGACTTCGAGGCGCTCGCTGCGGGCCGCGGCGAAACTCTCGGGATCCCGGTAGCACAGCACGATACGGAAGCCGATCGCCCCCAGGCGCTGCTCCAGCCAATCGAAGTCCAGGGCCAGGCCGTTGTGGACAGACTGCCAGACCCGGGTGGAAAGATGGAAACGATCCACGATCCACGAGTAATACCGGAGCTGTTCGAAAAGCGTCACCCAGGTCCGGTATGTGGCCATGGCCAAATCCTCTTCTCCGGGCTCGAAGTTGATCAGGCCGCGACCCCAGGGCGTGTTGGTGAATCCGCACCATTCCGCGGAAACGAGCGGGGCATGGTAGCGATAGCGTCGCGCGCCGACCAGACGCGGGTGTTCATTGAGGGCAAACGCCAGTTCGGTCTTGCCGGTCAGCCTGGTGCCCTCGAGGATCAGTTTCGGGCAGAGCTTGCTCACGAATGTCAACTCCTGATTTCGCCCCCGGCGCTGGCGTATGATGCCGACACGGACTGCCGATCATGCTAACAGCGATCAAGACATACTGGGGCCGGGCGGTCATCGCCCTGATCCTGCTCGGGCTCGTCCTCGCCTGGCACCTCTTCCCCGAGACCAGTTACGAGGCGGTGGTGACGTTAGAGCGTGCCCATGCCGGTCTGTACCAGTCGGAAGTGGAGGTGGCGGGTGCGCGGGTCGTCTATCTGGAGGGCGGCCAGGGAGATGTGGTCCTGCTTCTGCACGGCTTCGGCGGTAACAAGGATCACTGGACCCGGGTGGCCAAATTTCTCACTCCCACCTACCGGGTCATCGCTCCGGATCTGCCGGGATTCGGTGACAGCGATCTCTCCGAAGGCGCCGACTACACCATAGCGGCTCAGGCCGAGCGGGTCAGGGCCTTTGTCGAAGTCCTGGAACTGGGATCGGTCAACCTGGGCGGCAGCTCGATGGGTGGCAATATCGCTGGCATCTACGCCGCCCGTTACCCGGACCGGGTGACCAGCTTGTGGCTGCTGGCGCCCCTGGGGGTCGAGGGCGCCCAGCCCAGCGATGTCGATGAACTGATCGACGCCGGCGAGGAGTCTCCGTTGATCATCGAGCGTGCGCGTGAGTTCGACCGCTTGCTCGAATACGTGTTCGACGATCGGCCGTGGATTCCCGATCCGGTCCGTGAACATCTGGCTGTCCAGGCAGCCGCCCGCTATCACCACTATCGCTGGATCCACGATCAGATTCGCAGAAAGGACGCTGACGGAACCGGACCGGCGACGCCGTTGCAGCCGGAACTGGCGGGAAGGGACATCCCGACGCTGATCGTCTGGGGTCAGGAGGATCGGGTGCTGGACGTCTCCGGGGCGGCGGTGCTGGGCTCGGCGCTGCCGGCGGCGCACCTGCAGGTCCTGCCGGGCGTCGGTCACCTGCCCATGATCGAGCGGCCCGAGGAGACGGCCGAGCGGTACCTGGAATTCCTGGGCTCGATCCAGGCCCCGGAGCCCGAACCCGCCGGCGCTCTCTAGAAGCCGCAATCGGGCTTGAGCCCGCGACTCATGGCTGTCTCGAACATGGGCATGGCTACCGGCAGATGCCCGCTCAACTTGGCGATGCGGGTTTCTCCGGAGGGGTGTGTGGAGAGAAATTCCGGCGGAGCGTTATCGCTGGCCCGGCCCATGTTTTCCCACAGGGGGATGGTCTCGCGCGGATCGAAACCGGCTCTGGCCATGAACTCCATGCCGATGATATCGGCTTCGCTTTCCTGCCTGCGATTAAACGGCAGGATCACGCCGTACGTGGCGCCGACGCCCAGCAAACCCATCATCTGACCGGTCGCGGTACCGCTCCCGCCGGCCATCGCCTGGGCCAGATTGACGCCAGTCTGCGCCGCATAGGCCGTGGAGATCCGCTCGTTGGCGTGATGGGCGATCACGTGAGCGACCTCATGGCCGACCACCGCGGCCAGCTGATGCTGGTTGCGAGCGGCCCGGAACAGACCTTCGTAGACGCCGATCTTGCGGCCCGGGAGGGCGAAAGCGTTGACCGCCGTGTCATCGAAGACCAGCACTTCCCACGGGCCGCCGGCCCGATACTCGGCCGGCAGCTGATCGACGATGGCGAAGGAGACACAGCGGACGATGCGGATGGCATCGGGGTCGCGTGACAGTGGCGTCTCGGCCTTGATCTGGCTGAAGGCCTGCACGCCCATCGCGTCGACCTCGGCCTCCGGAAACAGCGTCAGCTGCGAGCGGCCCGTGGGCGTGGTCGAGCACCCTGCGATGA
>CBDTYJ010000211.1:0-4872 GCA_965364575.1 uncultured Gammaproteobacteria bacterium | reverse complement strand
TTTACCCGATCATCACGGACACTATGGACAATCCTCTGCTCGATCTTTCAGATCTCCCGAAATTCAGCGAAATCCGGCCGGAACACGTGGAGCCGGCCGTGGATCAGGTGCTGGCGGAAAACCGCGCCGCGCTGGATGAGCTCCTGCAGACGCCCGAGGCCAGCTGGCAAAACGTGGCCGAGCCGCTGGAGCTCATGAGTCACCGGCTGGGGCGGGTGTGGGCGCCGGTCGGCCACCTCAATGCGGTGGTCAATTCGGAGCCGTTGCGGGAGGCCTACAACCGCTGTCTGCCCAAGCTCAGCGAATACAGCACCGAGCTGGGGCAGAACGAGAAACTGTTCGGCGCCTATCGGGCGATCGCCGACCAACAGGACGGACTCGACGCCGCACAGCGCAAGGTGGTCGAGCACCGGCTGAGGGACTTCCGCCTCTCGGGAGTCGGGCTCCAGGGCCCGGAGAAACAGCGCTTCCGGGACCTGATGCAGGAACTCTCGAGCCTGCAGGCGAAGTTCGAGGAGAATCTCCTCGATGCCACCAACGCCTGGTCCCGGCAGCTGACCGACGCCGATCAGCTCGACGGCCTGCCGGCGGATCTCAAGGAGCGGGCGCGCGCGGCAGCAGCGGATAAGGATCTCAAAGGCTGGCTGCTGGAGCTGGATTTCCCTACCTACCACGCGGTACTCAGCCATGCCCATAGCGAAGCGCTGCGGAAGGACTTCTACGAGGCGTGGACCACTCGCGCCTCGGACCTGGGCCCCCATGCCGGCCGCTGGGACAATACGCGGCTGATGGAGCAGATCCTGGCGGCCCGGCACGCAGCAGCGGATCTGCTGGGGTATGCAAATTTCGCCGAGTATTCCCTTGCCACCAAAATGGCCGACGATACCGGCGCGGTGCTCTCCTTCCTCGAGGATCTGGCCGCCCGCAGCAAACCCGCAGCCGAGCGGGACTTCGCCGAGATCGAGGCCTTTGCGGGGCGGCCACTCCAGGCCTGGGACGTGCCCTACTATGCGGAGCGGCTGCGCCGTGAGCGCTACGCCATCTCGGACGATGCCTTGCGTCCCTACTTTCCCGTCGACCGGGTCATGGCCGGCATGTTCGGTCTGGTGGAGACCCTGTTCGGGATACGGATCCGGGCCGGCGCGGGCCGGGAAGTCTGGCATCAGGATGTGAATTACTTCGAGGTCGAGGACGACGGCGGCCCGCGCGGCGGTTTCTACGTGGACCTCTATGCCCGCCAGCGCAAACGCGGTGGCGCATGGATGGACGACTGCGTGGGCAGGGCCCGGCTGGCCGGACAGTTACAGCATCCGGTGGCGTTCCTGGTGTGTAATTTCATGCCGGCCACCGGCGACCGGCCTGCCCTGCTGACCCATGACGAAGTGGTGACCCTGTTCCACGAGTTCGGCCATACCCTCCACCATCTGCTGACGCGGGTGGACTACCCCAGCGTCGCCGGGATAAACGGAGTGGCCTGGGACGCCGTGGAACTGCCCAGCCAGTTTATGGAGAACTTCGCCTGGCAGGCAGAGGTGCTGCCGTCGATATCGGGTCATTACGAGAGCGGCGAACCCCTGCCGGACGAACTGCTGCAACGATTGCTGGAGAGCCGCAATTTTCAGTCCGGCATGCAGATGGTGCGTCAGCTGGAATTCGCCTTGTTCGATTTCCGCATCCATTCGGCCGATCACCCGATGTCGGCGGAGGAAGTGCAGGGGGTACTGGCTCAGGTGCGCCGCCAGGTCGCCGTCGTACCGTATCCGGATTTCAACCGTTTTGCCAACGGCTTCTCGCACATTTTCGCCGGCGGCTATGCGGCAGGGTACTATAGCTACAAGTGGGCGGAGCTGCTCTCCGCCGACGCCTTTGCGGCGTTCGAAGAGACCGGTGTACTCGACCCGGAGGCCGGGCGCCGGTTTCTCAGGGCGGTGCTCGAAGTGGGAGGCAGCATCGACGCCATGGACACCTTTGTCGCCTTCCGTGGCCGCAAGCCCGAACCGGATGCCCTGCTGCGTCACGCAGGCATAACGGGCGATTCACCCCGGGGCTGATTGATGAAGATTGCCAGCTGGAACGTCAACTCCCTGCGGGTCCGCCTGCCCCAGGTACTCCGATGGCTGCAGGACGAGCGGCCGGACGTCATGGGTCTCCAGGAGACCAAGCTGCAGAATGCCGACTTCCCCCGCGACGAACTGGAAGCGGCGGGCTACCGGGTGATCTTCAACGGTCAGAAGACTTACAACGGCGTTGCGCTGCTGACGAGGCTCGAGCCCTCCGGGATCATTACCGATATCCCGGGCCTGGACGATCCACAGCGGAGGGTTATCGGCGCCACCATCGGCGACATCCGGTTCTTCAATCTCTACGTCCCCAACGGTCAGGCCGTGGGCTCGGAAAAGTACGAATACAAGCTCGCCTGGCTGGCGGCCGTGCGCCGGCATCTTGCGAAAGAGCTGGCCGAATCGCCGAGGATGCTGATCATGGGCGACTTCAACGTCGCCCCGGAGGATCGCGACGTCTATGATCCCGAAGCCTGGCGCGGCCAGGTCCTGGTCAGCGAGCCGGAACGGGCGGCGCTGAAAGAGATCATGGACCTGGGCCTGCAGGACTGCTTCCGGCTGTTTCCCCAGGAGGACGACAGCTACAGCTGGTGGGACTATCGGGCCGGGGCCTTCCCCCGCAACCGCGGCCTGCGCATCGACCTGATCCTGGCCAGCAACGGCCTGGCCGAGCGGTGTGAAGCCGCAGCGGTGGACAAGGAACCGCGTGGCTGGGATCGGCCCTCGGACCACGCGCCGATCACTGCCGATTTTCAGGGCTGAGCCACGGTCTTTGTGACCGCGGTCACATTTTGGACGGCCGCTGATGGCAGGTCGCCAACCGCTGATCTAGACTCCGCACATTATGGAAACCGATGCCGGTGATGCCCGAGTCGTTTCCCTCCGCTTCCGGCGCAGCGACCACGACGTCACCAATACCGTCCAGGTCTCCTCCTGGCGAGCCGTAAGCGAAGCCGTCCACGACATCTTCGCCAGACTCTATCCGAATGGCCCGTGGAATCCGTTACGCAAGGCGTTCCGTGATTTCGACGATCTGTTCCGGGGCCGGGTGCCCGGCTATCTGGGCTGCGATACGGTCTACCACGACATCCAGCATACCCTCGACATGACCCTGGCCATGGCCCGTCTGATCGAGGGCTATGAGCTGACCCATGCGCGCCGCGACCAGCTCGGTCCTGGTCGGGCCATGATCGGGATCATCACCTCGCTGCTCCATGACTCCGGCTATATCCGCCACGCCGCCGACGAAGGTCACCTCAACGGTGCCGAATTCACCCGCAGCCACGTCACGCGCAGCGCCCTGTACCTGGACCGCTACATGGCCGAGAACGGCCTCGGGGCCGCGGCCCCGGTGGCCCGGCAGATCGTGCATTTCACCGGATACGAAGTGGACTTCTCCCACATTCATATCCAGAACCGCAAGGACCGGGCGCTGGGCCACCTGCTGGGCACCGCGGACCTCATGGCCCAGATGGCGGACCGGTGTTATCTGGAGAAGTGCCGGGATCGTCTGTTCCCGGAATTCGTCCTTGGCGGCATCGCCATGTATCTCGATGAGCAGGGCCGCCTGATCACACGGTACCGTTCCGGGCTGGACCTGTTGCGGAACACGCTCGATTTCTACGAGACCCAGTGCACGCGTCGGCTCGACGAGGATTTCGGCGGCGTCCACCGCTGCATGAAGGCGGTCTTCAACGGCCGCAATCCCTACATGGTCTCGCTGGACAAGAACATTTTCTATCTGAAAAGGGTGCTGCGGGGCGAGCGCTGGCCGCTGTTGCGTCGCCACCCGCCATGCGTCCTGGCGGACGGCGAAACGCTGGAAAGGGTCCGATGCCTGGTAGCCGAGCGGATGCGTCAGCTGCGGGGCCAGGCCGCCTAGACCAGACCCGCCAACTCCTCCACCGATCCGATGATGCGGTCCGGCCGGGACACGCCCGGCCCGGTTCCTTTCCTGTCGATCCAGACGGTGGCCATGCCGCAGGCAGCGGCGCCGAGAATATCCCGGGTCTCGCTGTCACCGATGAACACGGCCCGCCCGGCCGGCACGTCGAGCTCCGTCAGCGCCTGCCGGAACAGCCGCGGGCTGGGCTTGACCGCACCGTGGTCGCAGGAGAAGACCATGGTCCGGAATGCGGAAGCTGCGCCGGTCGTCTCAAGGTACCGCCGATAGGAAGTGGATGAGGCCCACAGATCGCTGACCAGGGCCAGTCTGTGGCTGCCTGCCAGATGCCGCAGTGACTCCACCCGCTCATCGGGGATCGACCCCATCTCGTGGGACGCCACCAGTTCCTCGATCCGCCCCCATTCGTCCCGGGGCAGATCGGACGTCTCCGCGAGAAAATCGGTGAGATTCGGGAACGGATCGGAGGGGCCATCCTCGTAGCGCGAGAGCAATCGCGCCATGAGCGAGTCGACCAGCTCACCCACCTCATGCGGCTTCAGCGACCCGCTCCCGAGCCGCCGATAGGTGTGCCCATAGTCCTGACCCGGGCCGAAGCGGTCGAAGTTCTCCGCCAGCGTGCCGTTCAGGTCGAAGACCAGTGCATCGTATCGATCCAGAAAGACCATCAGATTCGTCTTGATCGGGGCCGTCCGGCGGCGATCCCGCAGCTCCGGGCCGACACCATACGCGGTGTCCTGTGGCAATCTAAGTTGTCAGAACTTCGAGCGCAACTTCCTGATTCCTGGGAGAGCTCAATTGCGCTTTCTGCAATTAGAAGCGTCGGAAGCTAAGCGACCGCTTCTTAAAACACCAGACGCTTGAACGGCAAGTTGACGGCGCCGATGGGCGTCAGCTAACGGCCAGAAG
>CBDTYJ010000210.1:0-4876 GCA_965364575.1 uncultured Gammaproteobacteria bacterium | reverse complement strand
ACGACCAGATGGCCCAGGGACCGTTTCTTGACGGCGCGCTCATACTGGCGGCGGTGCTGGCGTGGTTCACGATCCTCTTCGGCACCCGCCAGGTCGATGTGACCGAGAGCCACCGGGGCATGGTGCTGGCGGTGGCTGTCGAGTCTGCGGTGAAACTGCTGGCTTTCGTCGCCGTGGGCCTGTACGTCATGTACGGGATTTTCGACAGTCCGGCTGCGCTGTGGGCCGAGGCTGCCGTAAAGCCCGAGGTGGCCCGGCTCTACTCATCGTCCACCCTGGGCGCGCCGTTCCTGGTGCAGACGATACTGGCCATGCTGGCGATCATGTGTCTGCCGCGCCAGTTCCACATCTCTGTCGTGGAGAACCGCTCGCGACGGGATATCGCGATGGCGCGCTGGGCCTTCCCGCTCTACCTGGGTGCATTCAGCCTGTTCGTCATGCCTATCGCCGTGGCCGGGCTGCTGAGCCTGGGCAGTGTGGATGCGGACACCTTCGTACTCAGGCTGCCGCTCGAACACGGCAATGGCGGGCTGGCCCTGCTCGCATTCATCGGTGGTTTCTCTGCTGCCACCGGCATGGTGATCGTCGCGACCATCGCCTGCAGCACCATGCTGTGCAACGAGATCGTGATGCCGGCCTTGATGCGATGGAACATCGACGTGCTGCCCCGGGGAGCCGAACTGCCGCGCTTCCTGATCTACGTCCGTCGCGTGCTGGTCGTGGTGATCATGGGTCTCGCCTGGCTCTGCTATCGGATCATCGGTGCATACGGGGCCCTGGCTTCGATCGGCTTGCTGTCCTTCGTCGCGGCTGCGCAATTCGGTCCGGCGCTCGTATTCGGCCTGTTCTGGAAACGGGCCACTCACCAGGGCGCCATCGCCGGTCTGGCGCTCGGTTTTGCGACCTGGGTCTACACCCTGTTACTTCCGGCAGCCGCGCAGACAGGCTGGTTCTCGGCGGACTTCCTCGAATATGGTCCGGCCGGAATCTCCTGGCTGAGGCCATATGCTCTGTTTGGCCTGTCCGGGCTGGATCCGATCACCCACGGCACCATCTGGAGCCTCGGCGTCAACGTCGCCGCGATGGTGCTGGTCTCGCTGAACGGCGTCCCTGGTCTGCTGGAACGGCGCCAGGCGTCCATCTTCGGCAGCCCCGGCGGGCTGGTCTCCGGTTATGGCACGCCCCAGTTGAAAGGCACAGCGACCACCGGTGATCTGCGCATACTCGCCGAGCGTTTTGTCGGCGCAGCCAAATCCAGGGCCGCTTTCGGCGAATACTTCGCAGCCAGGGGCATCGAGCCTACCGACACTCTGCGGGCGGACGATGCGGCGGTGGAGGTCACCGAGCGTCTGCTGTCCGGCGCCATGGGCGCCATGGCCGCCCGGCGGATGCTGGCTTCGGCGCTCAAGGGCGGCAACCTGGAGCTGGATGATCTGGCCAGCATCGTCGGCTCCGCCTCGCGAACCTCGGGTTTCAACCGTGATCTGCTGGAGATCACCCTCGAGAACATCGCCGAGGGCATCAGCGTGGTCGATTCCCAGCTGCGTCTCGTGGCATGGAACCGCAGCTACGAGCAGATATTCCGTTATCCGCCCGGTTTCCTGCGGGCCGGGACACCGATCGCGGACCTGATCCGCTACAACGCCCGTCTGGGCCGCTGCGGTCCCGGAGATGTGGAGGGCCACGTGCAGCGGCGGCTGGCGCATATGCGCAGCAACACCCGACACGTGTTTCAGCGGGTCCGGGATGACGGCGTGGTGCTCGAGATGCGACAAAACCCGCTGCCCGGCGGCGGCTTCGTCACCAGCTTCAGCGACGTCACCGAGCACAAGAAGATCGAATCGGCGCTGATCGACAGCGAACGGAACATCCGCGCCTACACCGATATCGTGCCGGTCCTGATCTCGTTCGTGGATCGGGACTTTTGCTTCCGTTTCGTCAACCGGGCCTACGAGAAGGCGGTGGGCCTGCCCCGGGAGCAGATCATCGGCCGGCGGGTGGACGAGGTGCTGCCGCGGCAACGATTCATGGAGCGCGAAGGGCTGATGTCCGCTGCCCTCGCCGGGGATCGTCAGAGTTTCGAAGTGGAATCCCGCGATGACGATGGTGGCCGGCGTTATGCGGAAGCCAGCTACATTCCCCAGCGGGACGAGCGGGGCCGGGTGGAAGGGTTCTTCGCCGTGTTCCATGACATCACCGAGCGCCGGCGCGCCGAGAAGGCACTCCAGGAGGCCTATGCCACGCTCGAGCATCGAGTGGACGAGCGCACGCGCGAGCTGTCAGAGCTGAACGAGCGTCTGCGCCGGGAGAACGAGCTGCGCCGGGGCGTGGAACACGCTCTGCGCGAGGCGACCAAGGCGGCGGAGCTGGCCAACCTGAGCAAGACCCGTTTCCTGGCGGCGGCGAGCCACGATCTTCTGCAGCCGCTCAACGCCGCCCGGCTATTCACTTCCGCGCTGGCCCAGCGGGATCTGGATGGCTCGACCCTGACATCGATCCAGCGGATAGACAGCTCGCTGGTGGCGGCGGAGGAATTGCTCACCACCCTGCTCGATATTTCGAAACTGGATGCCGGCGCCCTGGAGCCGCAGATCAGCGAGTTCAGCCTGCAGGAGATTATGACGGCGCTCAGCCTTCAGTTCGGAGTGATGGCCCGGGAACGCGGGCTGGCCCTGCACACCATCCCCAGCCGCCTTACGGTGCGGACCGACCGGCGATTCCTCCGCCGGATTCTGCAGAACTTACTTTCCAACGCCTTGCGCTACACGGAGAAGGGACGAGTGGTGCTGGGCTGCCGGCGCCGAAACGGGTCGGTGCGGATCGAGGTCTGGGACACCGGCGCCGGAATCGAGGAGGAACACCGGGAAGAGATCTTCGAGGAGTTTCGGCGTCTGCAGAGCAAGGACCAGATCGGCGAGAAGGGTATGGGACTCGGCCTGGCCATCGTGCGGCGCATGGCCGGCGCCCTCGGTCACCCGATCGAGGTGCGTTCGTGGCCCGGCCGGGGCTCGGTCTTCAGCGTCACCGTGCCGATCGGTGCGAGCCGGAAGCGATCGCCCCGGACGACGGCAACACCCCGGCGCAAGAGCAGTCTGCTCGAGGGAACGCGTGTACTCTGTGTGGACAACCAGTCCGACATTCTCGAGGGGATGTCCCAACTGCTGGGTGGCTGGGGCTGCGAGGTGATAACCGCCACCAGCACCGTGGAGGCCTTGAGAACCATCGGCAACGGCAATCCGCGGCCGGACATGGTGCTGGCCGATTACCAGCTCGACGACGGCGATACCGGTCTGGTGACGCTGGCGGCAATCGGTGAGCATTGCGGCGCGATCCCGGGGGCGGTCATCACCGCCGATCACGGGGACGACATCCGGGACCTGGTGCGCAACGCCGGGTATCCGATGTTGCGCAAACCGATCCGGCCCGCCGCGCTGAGAGCCATGATGCATCAGCTGCTGGCGCGCCGCAGCGCGCGGGCCTGAGTTCAGGAACCGGTCAATCTGGCCGCCTGCTCCAGGCGGCGTGCGGCCACTGCCGCCTGGGTGCGGCTTCGCACGTCCATCTTGCGGAAGATCGCCGTCACGTGGGCCTTGATGGTCGCCTCCGAGACATCCAGCTCGGCCGCGATCTGTTTGTTGAGCAGGCCGTCAGCCAGCATCATCAATACGCGGAATTGCTGGGGAGTCAGGCTCGCTATGCGGCGGGCAAGTTCCTGATCGTGACTGAGGCTGTCATCGTCGGCGCTGCGCGCCACTTCCGGTATCCAGACCTCGCCGGCGAGTATCGCCTTGACCGCCTCGGCGATGGTAGCCAGCGTCGATGACTTGGGGATGAAGCCCGAAGCGCCGAATTCGATGGCGCTGCGCATCACGCGGGGGTCCGAAGCAGCCGAGACGATGACCACCGGCAGGATCGGATATTGGGTACGCAGCCAGGCCAGGGCGGAGAAACCGTGGGCGCCGGGCATGTCCAGGTCCAGCAACACCAGGTCGGCGTCTTCGTTATCGGCGGCCACCTGCTCCAGCGAGTCGACCGAATCGGCCTCGACAAAGGCGACGTCTTCGATGATGTTGCCGATGGCCTGCTGCAGCGCCTCCCGGAAGAGCGGATGATCATCGGCGACGATGATGCGGGCGCTGGTCTGCATGGATTCAGGCCTGGAGCCGACGTCGGCTCCTCTTCAACCCAGGTCCGGCCGCTTGCTGATCAGTTCGTCCACGACCCCCGGATCCGCCAGCGTCGACGTGTCGCCCAGGCTGCCGTCCTCCCGGGCCGCAACCTTGCGCAGGATGCGGCGCATGATCTTGCCGGAGCGGGTCTTCGGTAGCGCCGGCGTAAACTGGATCACGTCCGGGCTGGCGATCGGGCCGATCTCTTTGCGCACCCAGTTCCTGAGTTCCTTCTCCAGCTCGGGGCTGGGCTCCTCGCCTTCGAGCAGGGTCACGTAAGTGTAGACGCCCTGGCCCTTGATATCGTGTGGATAACCCACCACCGCGGCCTCGGCGACCTTCTCGTGTGCCACCAGCGCGCTCTCGATTTCGGCCGTACCCATGCGATGGCCCGACACGTTGAGGACGTCGTCCACCCGGCCCGTGATCCAGTAATAACCGTCGTCGTCGCGGCGGGCGCCATCGCCGGTGAAATAAGTGCCGTCGAAGGTAGAGAAATAGGTCTGGATAAATCGCTCGTGGTCCCCGTAGACCGTCCGCATCTGGCCCGGCCAGCTGTCCAGCAACACCAGGTTGCCTTCGTTCTCGCCCTCCAGGGGAGTACCCTCGCCGTCCACCAGGGCCGGCTGCACGCCGAAGAACGGCAGCGTCGCCGAGCCGGGTTTCAGCGCCGTGGCGCCGGGCAGCGGCGTGATCAGGATGCCGCC
>CBDTYJ010000209.1:0-4898 GCA_965364575.1 uncultured Gammaproteobacteria bacterium | reverse complement strand
CCCTCCATCCGGGCCAATCCGCCCGGCTGCTGCGCGGCGAGATGGAGATCGGCTGGCTGGGCGCCCTGCATCCGGCGATCGGTGCCAGGCTTGACCTGAAGAAACCTGTATATCTCTTTGAACTTGATACGGAATTTCTTCTCGAAGCGCAGGTTCCTGCATTCCAGGGCATCTCCCGATTCCCGGCCGTCCGGCGCGACCTTGCGGTGTTGGTGGACCAGGGTCTCAAGGTCTCGGAAATACAGGAATTGATCCGCGCCGAGGCCGGGGAAATCCTGCGGGAATTGAGGGTTTTTGACGTCTACACCGGGCCAGGAATAGATTCCGGTCTAAAAAGCATCGCTTTGGGCTTGATTTTACAGGAAACTTCACGCACTCTTACCGACGACGATGTGGACGGTGTCGTCGCCGCGGTGATCAGCCGCCTGGAGCGGGATTTAGAAGCCAGAATAAGAGACTGATCGTGGCATTGACCAAGGCAGAAATGGCGGAAGCCCTGTTCAACGAATTGGGGCTAAACAAGCGGGAAGCTAGGGAACTCGTCGACTCATTCTTCGAGGAGCTGCGGACGGCTTTGTCAAACGGCGAGCAGGTCAAGCTGTCGGGGTTCGGCAATTTCGATCTTCGGGACAAAAACCGGCGACCCGGTCGAAATCCGAAGACGGGTGAGGAGATCCCCATCAGCGCGCGGCGCGTCGTGACCTTCCGTCCGGGGCAAAAATTGAAGGCACGAGTCGAGGCCTATGCTGGAACCGGGAAACAATAACGAACTCCCTCCGATTCCGGGCAAGCGCTATTTCACCATCGGTGAAGTCAGCGAGCTCTGCGCGGTGAAGCCCCACGTACTCCGGTATTGGGAACAGGAATTTCCCCAGCTCAAGCCGGTCAAGCGGCGTGGAAACCGGCGCTATTACCAGCGGCGGGATGTGCTGATCATCCGCCAGATCCGCAGCCTGCTTTACGAAGAAGGCTTTACCATCGGCGGCGCCCGCCAGCGGCTGACCGGCGAGGAAGCCCGCGAAGATGTGACCCAGAGCGCGCAGATCGTCAAGCAGATCCGCGTCGAGCTGGAAGAGATACTTAAGATTTTGCGTCGCTGACGACGCCTGGGGGGAGTCGCTTTTACACGCCTCGCGCATGGGGTATGATGCGCCGCCTTCATGGGGGCGTGACCCCCAGCGTTTAACCGGTCGGGGCGTGGCGCAGCCTGGTAGCGCACCTGCATGGGGTGCAGGGGGTCGGAGGTTCAAATCCTCTCGCCCCGACCATTTAAGTAAAGGATAACAATAAGAAAACCATTAGCCGCCTTCGGGCGGCTTTTCTTTTGTCCGGGCGTTGCCGGTCAGTTCGACCGGCGGGCGTGGCTTATCCGGCCCATCGCAGATGCCGTTGATCGATGTCGCTGATCTGCGGCACCCCGAGCAGCGTCATGTCGCGCACGATCTCCGTGCGCAGGATCTCCAGGGCGCGGGCGACACCGGGTTCACCGCCGGCTGCGAGACCGAAGAGATACGGTCGGCCGGCCATGCAGGCGGTGGCGCCGAGTGCGAGGGCTTTCAATACGTCGGTGCCGCGGCGGATGCCGCCGTCGAGGATCACCTCGGCCCGGCCGGCGACGGCGTCGACGATCTCCGGCAGCACCTCGACCGGCGCGGGGACGCCGTCGAGCTGGCGGCCGCCATGGTTGGAGACGACGATGCCGGTGGCGCCGGCTTCTACTGCGCGTACGGCATCGGCGGCGGAGAGGATGCCCTTGATCAGGAACTTGCCGTCCCACTGAGCCATCATCGCTTCGGCGTCGTCCCAGGTGACGCTGCGGTCGAATTGCGCGTTGATGTAATCGAACAGCGAAGTGAGATCGTCGCCGGCCGCCGGCGCCTTGCCCACCACGTTGGCGAAAGTGACCTTGGGCGTCGTGATCTTGTGCCACCACCAGTAGGGACTGCTGGCGAAGTCGAGCAGCAGGCCCGGGCGAAAGTCCATGGGTATGGTGAGGCCGTTCCGGTAGTCCCGCTCCCGGTTGCCGGTCACCGCCACGTCCACGGTCAGACAAAGGGCCTGATAATCGGCCGCCTTGCAGCGCTCGATAAACTCCCGCACCAGGCCCCGGTCCTTCCAGACATAGATCTGGAACCACTTGGGTCCGCCGCAGACCGCGGCCAGATCCTCGATGGAGACGCTTGAGACCGACGACAGGGAATAGGCCGTGCCGGCGGCAGCCGCCGCGGCGCCCACCGCGCGTTCGCCCTCGTGGTGGAACAGCCGGTTCATGCCGGTCGGGGAGAGCAGGAACGGCATGGAGATATCCGCGCCCTGGACCCGCACGGCCGTATCGATTTCGCTCACATCCTGAAGCACTTCAGGCACCAGCTGCCAGCGGTCGAATGCGGACAGGTTCCGGCCCAGTGTCTGCTCGTCGTCCGCCGCGCCGTCGATGTAATCGAACACCGCCCGCGGCAGACGGCGGGCCGCGAGCCGGCGCAGATCGGCGATGGAAAAGCAGTGATCCAGTTCAGGCATGGGCTTTGTTGTCCGCCAGATGTTCGATGGTCACCGGCACGGCCGAGAGGGCGGCATTGCCCGATAACAGGTCCACAGCCCGGTCGTCGGTCAGGTCGTTGATGCTGACGCCCGGATGGGCGCTGGCGACGCGCAGCCGGATCCCGGGGCGGTCGTGTCCCCAGCCGTGGGGGAGGCTGACGACGCCGGGCATGATGTCCTCGCTGATCTCCACCACGGCTTCGATGCGGCCGACACGCGAGCGGACCGCGACCCGGCCGCCATCGGCGACGCCCGCGCGGTCCGCGGTGTGCGGGTGGATCAGCAAGGTACAGCGCTCCTTGCCTTTGACCAGCCGCGGCGAATTGTGCATCCAGGAGTTGTTGCTGCGCGGTTGCCGTCGGCTGATCAGCAGCAGCTCGTCGGTGGCCGTGCCCGCCGTTTGCCCGATGGTCTCCCGCAGCCGGGAGAGATCGGACGCCATGGCGGTAGGCACCAGATCGATGCGACGGTCCGCGGTGAACAGCCGCTCCGGCAGGCAGGGTTTCAAGGGACCCAGGTCGATGCCGTGCCCGGCGGCGGCGAGTCGCGGGAAATCCAGGTCCCAGGGCCCTTTCTTCAACATGTCGTCCAGCAGACCCGTGGGGCCGCGCCGGCCCATGTGCCATCGTGCCAGACCGGCCTTGATGCGGTTGCCGAGTGTGCCGCCCTGAAGCCGGCGGGCCAGCTCCAGATAGATCTGCCAGTCATGTTTCGCGCCGGGCACCGGCTCGAACAGGGGAGCCGAGTAACGCGCCGTATTGCGCACCGCCAGCAGATTGAACACGAGATCATAGTGGTCGTGTTCCAGCGCCGAGGTGGGCGGCAGGATCAGATCGGCATGGCGGGTGGTCTCATTGAGATAGATGTCGATGGAGACCATGTAATCGAGCCCGGCCAGCGCCCGGTCGAGCTGGCTGCCATTGGGGGTGGACAGCACCGGGTTGCCCGCCACCGTCAGCAGGGCGCGGATGCGGTCGTCTCCGCTCGCCAGCATGTCCTCGGCCATGGTCGCCACCGGCAGTTCGCCGCCGAATTCCGGCAGCGCCCGGACCCGGCTGCGGAAGCGGGCGAAGCCGCCCCGGTTGCCGTCGTTGAGAATGTCGGCGGCCGGAGTGGCGAACATGGCGCCGCCCGGCCGGTCGAAGTTGCCGCTGCAGAGATTGATCAGATTGATCAGCCACTGGCACAGGCCGCCGAAGGCCTGGACGGAGACGCCCATCCGGCCGTAGGCGACCGCCGAGCGTGCCTCGCAGAACTCACGCGCGAGCCGGCGGATGGTCCCCGGATCGAGACCGACAGATCCCGCCACGGCCTCCGGGCTGAACGGCGCCATGAGTGCGGGCAGGTCGGCGAAACCGTCGGCGAACTCCGTCAGCCGGCCGGGACTGGCCAGGTTCTCGCCGAGGATGGTGTGCAGGATCGCCGCCAGCAGACCGGCGTCGCTGCCGGGTCGGACAAAGTGATGGGCATCGGCCAGCTCGGCGGTCTCCGTGCGCCGTGGATCCAGCACCACCACCTTGCCGCCCCGATCCTGTATTGCCCTGAGCCGATGGCGGAAGTCCGGCGCCGTCATCAGGCTGCCGTTGGAGACCAACGGGTTGGCGCCGAAGACCAGGAAATAGTCCGTGCGGTCGATATCCGGCACCGGCAGCAGCAGCTGGTGGCCGAACATGAGATAGGCGGCGAGATGATGGGGCAGCTGGTCGACCGAGGTGGCCGAATAGCGGTGCTTCGGCCTCAGGGCCTTATAGAGCAGGGGACCATAGATCAGCGAGCCCCAGTTGTGGACATTGGGGTTGCCGGCGTAGAGGGCCAGGGCACCGCGTCCGTGCTTTTTGCGGATGGCCGACAGGCGTTCGGCCGCTTCGTCAAAGGCTTCGTCCCAGCCGATCTCCTCATAGTCGCTGCCCGCGCGTCTCAGCGGTTGGCGCAGGCGGTCCGGATCGTCGTGGATATCCTGCAGGGCGACGGCCTTGGCACAGATATGGCCGCGGCTGAAGGGGTCGTCCGGGTCACCGCGGATCGCAGTGATGGCATTGCCGTCGAGGCGGATCTCGAGGCCGCAGATGGCCTCGCAAAGATTGCACGCCCGATAGTGTCTGCGCTCTTCGGCGTCAACGGGGGATCCGGGCGGCATCGATATCGCTCTCCTCAGAATGGTCCGGGGCCGGCAGATGTTCGGCGTGAGACTGCCGGCCTCACTATAGCAGTGCCGCGATGGGTCCCGGGAGTCAAAAACGAACGGGGCGGATCATCACTGATCCGCCCCGCTCTGGCGACCTCGTCCTGTCAGCGTTTGATCTCGAATTCACGCACCTCGAGGTAGAGCTTTCTCACCCAGATGTACTCGTAGATCG
>CBDTYJ010000208.1:0-4942 GCA_965364575.1 uncultured Gammaproteobacteria bacterium | reverse complement strand
AAGGGGCAACGTTTTGATCTCCTGGCCGAGAGACTGCGCGGACGCGCCCGGGCCGCGATCCTGCTCGGACGGGATGCCCCCCGGCTCGCCGAGGCGCTCGCCGGTGTCTGTCCGGTCGAGCTGGTCGACGACATGCCCGCCGCCGTCGCCGCCGCAGCAAGATTCGGGCAGCCGGGCGACACGGTCTTGCTGTCACCGGCCTGCTCCAGTCTGGATATGTTCTCCAGCTACGCCGAGCGGGGCGAGGCTTTCGCCGCAGCCGCGCGGAGTCTGGCGAGATGAGCGCGGTCCGTCGCATCGGGCCGTCGCTGCCCCTGCCCCCCGGCCACCGGCTCGATCCCTGGCTGACCGGTGCGGTGCTGGCGCTGGCGATCCTGGGCTTGATCATGGTGACTTCGGCCTCCATCACCAGCGCCGACCGGGAGCTGGGTGCGCCTTTCCAGTACCTGATCCGCCAGCTCCTTTATCTGGGAGCCGGCGGGGTCGTGGCGGCAGCCTGCTACCTGATCCCGCTGCGCATATGGGAGCGCGGCGCTTTTTTCCTGCTGCTCGCCGCATTCGTCCTGCTGCTCGTCGTGCTGATCCCCGGCGTCGGTCGGGAGGTCAACGGCAGCACCCGCTGGCTGCCCATGGGGCCGGTCAATCTGCAGGTGTCGGAACCGGCGCGGCTGATGATCCTGATGTTTATCTCGTCCTACGTGGCCCGACGCCCGCGCGAACTGGCGGAGACCCTGGGCGGATTCATGAAGCCCGTGGGGGTGGTTGTGGCAGCCTGCATCCTGCTGCTGGCAGAGCCGGATTTTGGCGCCGCCACGGTGCTGTTCGCTACCTGTCTGGGTGTGCTGTTCGCCGGCGGCGTGCGGCTGCGCTATTTCCTCGCCCTGGCCGGCTCGGCCGTGCTGGCGCTGGCGGCACTGGCGCTGACCTCGCCATACCGGGTACGGCGTCTGACCGCGTTCATGGATCCCTGGGCGGATCCCTACGACGCGGGCTTCCAGCTGACCCAGTCCCTGATCGCCATCGGCCGCGGCGAATGGACCGGCGTGGGCCTGGGCGGCAGCGTGCAGAAGCTGTTCTATCTGCCCGAAGCACACACCGACTTTGTGTTCGCAGTCTATGCGGAGGAGCTCGGCCTGATCGGTGTCATCGCTCTGGTCGCCCTGTACGGTCTGGTGGTGTGGCGGACCCTGAGCGTCTCGGCCCGCTGCATCGATCGCGGTCACACCTTCGCCGGCTGTCTCAGTTTCGGCATCGGCACGTGGCTCGGGGCGCAGGCCGCCATCAACATCGCAGTCAACATGGGCATGCTGCCGACCAAGGGGCTGACGCTGCCGCTGGTCAGCTTCGGCGGCAGCTCGCTGGTGGTCTGTTGCGCCGCCATCGGTCTGGTGCTCCGCGCCAACACCGAATGCAGCCGGCCGCCCAACCGCAGCCGCGGGAGGCGCTCATGACCCTGCGCCCGATCCTGATCATGGCCGGCGGCACCGGCGGCCACGTCTTCCCCGGCCTGGCGGTGGCGCGGGGCCTGATGGAGCGGGGCGTGCCGGTGGCCTGGCTGGGGACGCGGCGGGGGATGGAGTCCCGCCTGGTACCCCTCGCCGGTATACCTCTGCACCACGTATCCGTGGGCGGACTCCGCGGCAAGGGCATGTGGACACGGTTGCTGGCGCCGTTCCGCCTGTTGCTGGCCTTGTCTCAATCGCTGGCCCTGATGCTACGTCTGCGGCCGCGCGCGGTCATCGGTATGGGCGGTTTCGTCAGCGGCCCCGGAGGCGTCGCAGCCTGGCTGACCCGGCGGCCCCTGCTGATCCATGAGCAGAACGCGGTGGCCGGGCTGACCAATCGCCTGCTGGCGCGCATCGCCACGCGGGTGCTGGAGGCCTTCCCCGGCAGCATCCCCGATGAGCACGAGGCGATCGCGGTCGGTAATCCGGTCCGCGCCGAGATCAGCGCCATCGAAGCACCCCGGGTCCGCCTGGCCGGCCGTCAGGGCCCGGTCCGGCTGCTGGTATTCGGCGGCAGCCAGGGGGCCCTGCGAATCAATGAACTCGTGCCCGCCGCGATCGCCCTGCTGCCGCCGTCGCTGCGGCCGGAAATTCTGCATCAGACGGGGGAGCGCAGCCGCGATCTGACGGCGGAAGCCTATCGCCAGGCCGGTATCGAAGCCCGGGTGACGCCCTTCATCGACGATATGACGGCGGCCTACGCCTGGGCGGACCTCGCGATCTGCCGGTCCGGCGCCCTGACCGTGTCGGAACTGGCCGCAGCCGGTCTCGCTGCCATCCTGATCCCGTTCCCGGCGGCGGTGGACGATCACCAGACCCGCAATGCCGAATACCTGACCGCCGGCGACGCGGCGTGCCTGCTGCCCGAGTCACGACTTTCGGCGACTTCCCTGGCGGAGCTGCTGGCACCGCTGCTCGAGGATCGCGAGCGACTTCTGGCGATGGCGACCCGGGCGCGCGAGCGGGCCAGACCCCGGGCCCTCGACATGATCATCGGCGCATGTCTGGATGCCGCCGGCGTGGAGGCCGCGGCATGACGGACCGCATGCGCCGCATCCACCGCATCCACTTCGTCGGCATCGGCGGTGTCGGCATGGGCGGGATCGCCGAAGTGCTGCTCAACCTGGGTTACGAGGTGCAGGGCTCGGATCTGCGCGAGGGCAGCGTCACCCGCCGTCTTGCCAGCCTCGGCGCCGCCATCCACATCGGCCACGATCCGGCGCTGGTCGAAGACGCCGACGTGGTGGTCGTCTCCAGCGCTGTCTCTGCCGAGAATCCGGAAGTGGCGCAAGCCCACCGCCTGCGGCGGCCGGTGGTCAAGCGGGCCGAGATGCTGGCTGAGCTGATGCGCTTCCGTTACGGCATCGCCGTGGCCGGCACCCACGGCAAGACCACCACCACCAGCCTGATCGCCAGCGTGCTGGGCGAAGGCGGGCTCGATCCGACCTTCGTCATCGGCGGTCGACTGAAGAGCGTCGACAGCAACGCGCGCCTGGGTAGCGGCCGCTATCTGGTGGCGGAAGCCGACGAGAGTGACGCGTCGTTTGCCCATCTTCAGCCGATGATGGCCGTGGTCACCAATATCGATGCGGACCATATGGATACCTACGGCGGCGATCTGGGCCGCCTGCAGGATGCGTTCGTGGATTTCCTCCACAACCTCCCGTTCTACGGTCTGGTGGTGATGTGCGTGGACGATCCGGGCGTCCAGGCGGTCATCGACCGGGTGTCCCGGCCGGTGTTGACTTACGGCTTTTCTGCCGGCGCCGACCTCAGGATCCGCGACTACCGGCAGCAGTCCGGCATGAGCCACTTCCGGGTCGAGCGCGCAGATCCCCATGCGGACCTCGAGCTGGAATTGAATCTGCCCGGCCGGCACAACGCGCTGAACGCGACGGCCGCCGTGGCGATCGCTTCGGAGCTGGAAGTCGCCGACGAGGACGTGGCAGGTGCGCTGCGTGCCTTCGGCGGAATCGACCGGCGGATGCAGCGGGTCGGCCGACTGCCCGCCGGCGACGGCGAGGCCATCCTGATCGACGACTATGGCCACCATCCCACCGAGCTGGCCGCCACCATCGCCGCCCTGCGCGCGGGTTGGCCGGAGCGGCGGCTGGTCGTGGCGTTCCAGCCCCACCGTTATTCACGAACCCGGGACCTGCTCGATGATTTCGCCGGCGTGTTGTGCGAAGTGGACGCGCTCGTGCTGACCGAAGTCTACCCGGCGGGTGAGGAGCCGATCGTCGGCGCCGACGGTCGCGCCCTGGCCCGGGCGATCCGCTCCCGCGGCAAGGTCGAGCCGGTCTTCGTGGAGGACGTCAGTCAATTGCATGCAGTGCTGGGAGATGTGCTGCGGGCCGGCGACCTGCTGGTGACCTGTGGCGCCGGCAGCATCGGCGCGGTGGCGGCGAGCTTGCCAGCCGCTATGGGCGGGGTGGCGGCGGATGACTGAAGCGATGCCAAATGAGGATTTCGGCGGCCGGCTGTTGCTGGACGAGCCCATGTCCCGCCACACCTCCTGGCGCGTGGGCGGGCCAGCGGATCGCTATTACCGGCCGGCCGATATCGATGACCTGTCACGGTTCCTCGCAGCGCTGCCGGCAGACGAGCCGGTCCACTGGGTGGGCCTGGGCAGCAATCTGCTGGTCCGGGATGCCGGGATTCGCGGCACCGTCATCGCCACCCATCGGGTGCTGGACGGGATCGAACGGCTCGGCGACACGCGCGTCCGCGCCGAGGCCGGCGTGCCGTGCGCCAAGCTCGCCCGCCAATGCGCGCGCTGGGGTCTGGGGCAGGCGGAATTTTTCGCCGGTATCCCCGGCACGATCGGCGGCGCTCTGGCCATGAACGCAGGGGCCTTCGGCGGTGAGACCTGGCGCCATGTGGTCGCCGTGGAAGTGATGGATCGGCAGGGCCGCCAACATCGACGGCTGCCGTCAGAGTTCACGGTGGGTTATCGCTCCGTGCGCGGGCCGGCTCCCGAATGGTTCCTGGCTGCCGAGCTGGAGTTCGAACCCGAGGCAACGGTGGACCCGGAGGCGATTCGCAAGCTGCTGGCCCGTCGGAAAGCCACACAACCCATCGGCGAGCCGAGCTGCGGATCGGTGTTCCGCAACCCGCCGGAGGATCACGCGGCCCGTCTGATCGAAGCATCGGGCCTCAAGGGATACAGCATCGGCGGCGCCCGGGTGTCGGACAAGCATGCCAACTTCATCATCAATACCGGCGATGCCACGGCCGCCGACATCGAACGGCTGATCGATCATGTCAGGACGGTGGTGGAGCGGATCCACGGCGTCCGTCTGCAGACGGAAGTTCGGGTGCTGGGAGAGCGCTCATGAGTGGCGAGCGCCGGCACCGGATCGACGCCGCCGGTGATTTCGGCCGGGTCGCAGTCCTGATGGGCGGCCGATCCGCCGAGCGCGAGATCTCGCTGATGA
>CBDTYJ010000207.1:0-4950 GCA_965364575.1 uncultured Gammaproteobacteria bacterium | reverse complement strand
GCCGTAACACACCCGCGCATAACAACGCCGGCGCGGCTGGAACGCGGTTTCTTCCGCCCCTGCGTACTCCCGGTATCCTTTTTGTTTGCCTTATCCGCTTTTCCTCCTTCGGTTCAGCACCGTCGGCGGCCCCCGGATCCCGGCCAGCCCGCCCAGTCCGCCGGCCACGGCGCCTATGGCCCAGTCGGCCAGCCGCCGGTGCGCCGGGGCGACCTGGAAGCGCACGCCGAACAGCTGGATCAGCGACAGGACCACGACCGGTACGCCGATCACGAGATACATTGTCTGCTTCGGAATGTGGGGCACGAACTGCGCCACGATCAGGATCATCAGGCAGACGATCAGAATGTAGCGCCAGTATTCCGCGACGGCGGACTTCGCTTCCGTCAGGCCGTAGCGGGCCACCTGCATGAAATTCGACATCACGATCGGGAGAATGACCCCGGCGATGGCGACGGTGGGGTCGCGGAACATGCCGAGACCCGAGATCATGATCAGCGGCACGGCAAAGCCCACAGCACCCTTCACGAACCCGGCGGCGAGGGTGACGAGGATCGCCGTCACGAAGGCCCACAGCGGCACCAGGGTGAGGGTTTCCCCGCATCTCGAAGCGACCTGCGGCGCACCTTCCGTGCGGCCCTGACCGAAAACAGGGCGTATTGTCCTTTTGCCGGGCACCGATTGCCGAATCGGAGCTTCGGCCCGGACGGTCTCCGGCCCCTCGCCGCACGACCCAAATATGGTCCCCGAATATCGCGCTCTGTGGCGCCCCGCGGCTGTACTAATCTTCTTAGTAAGAGAGGCAGAGGAGACGCGTCGCGTGAGAGACTCTGCCGGTCACCGACTGACCTGGTGGTCCGAAACCAGGCGCCGCGGCATGTTCCATGTGGCGGGGCTTTATCTCGTCTCGGCCTGGCTGATCGTGCAGGTGGCCGACGTAGCCTGCGAGGGCCCAATGGCGTGCAGTCCCGCGGTCGTGCGGCAGATCTGGATCGCCCTGGCCCTGATCTTCCCGATCGCGCTCATTTTCGGCTGGCGTTACGACATCACGTGGGAAGGCATCGTCCGAACGGTGCCGCATACCGGCGGCCGGGAGGACCGGCCACTGCGGCCTGTCGACCAGACGGTGATCGCCGGGCTGTCGTTTGCGGTTGCGGCGATCGTGGGACTCACGGTACTCCAGGTCCGGCAAATCATTGCCGAGGAGGGGGCTGATGGTGCCGCCGCGTTTGAGGAGGTAAGGGGTCCACTACCGGCCAACTCAATCGCGGTGCTGCCCTTTACGGTCTGCGGAGGCCGGGAGGCGGACGAGGTGCTGGCGGCAGGGCTGGCGACGGAGGTGATCAACCGGCTGGCGGGCCTGGGCACGTTAAGGGTCATTGCGCGGTCCTCGTCGTTCGCGATCGCGGGCTTCGACCTGGCTTTCCGGCAGATCGCGGAGCCGCTGCAGGTGAAGTATCTGCTGACGGGCGAGCTGTGTCGGGAGGGCGACAAGCTGGTGCTGCGGGTGGAGCTCCTGGACGAGCCGGGCTACATCGTCTGGAGCGCGCGTTACGAGCAGGCGTCGGACCGGTCGGACCGGGTGACGACGACACTGGCGGCACAAGTCACGGATGGGGTGAGCGGGGCTCTGGGTTACGGCTTCAACGGCAGGCCGGAGGCGCCCGTCGACCGGCTCGCCTATGAGCAGCTGCTGATCGGCCGCGAATTCGCCGGGCAGGGTGATCTGGCCGGGGCGAGGGCGGCGTTCGAAAAGGCTCTGCGGTACGACCCGGACTACGCGGAAGCCTTCTTCGAGCTGGCCGGGCTCGTGGTGCAGGAGGCCTCCGACAGCGGCGATCTGGGCTATTCGTCCATTCGCGAGGCTCGGCCGATCGCCGAGCAGGCGGTGGAGATGGCGCGGCGCCGGGTAGCCGCAGGACAGGCGGACTTCAAAACCCACTACACCGTCGGCGAGATCCTCTACACGACGGGCAAGTGGGAGCAGTGGCTGGCTTGGCCGCGGCAGGGGGAGTTCGAGGCCACGGAGCTGGCCGAGCGGTTGGATGCGGCTGCTGCGCTGTTCCGGGAAGCCGAGGGTCACCTGCGGACGGCGCTGGCGCTCAATCCCAGCCATGTGCCCAACTACGTCGCGCTGGGCTACATCATCGAGCGGCAGGGCGTCTACCGGCGCAACGAGGCCCTGTCGACCTTCGAGCTGGGGCTCGAGGTCGATCCCTTCAACCCCCGGATCAACCGGGAAGTCGCCAAGCGCTGGGCCGCCCGCGGTCGTTACCGCCAGGCGATGGAGCTGCTGGAGCGGTTCGAGGCGCTGCCGACGGTGCCGCCGGAGATCCGCTTCGTGCAGCTCGAGATCAAGAAACTGCAGACCTACTGGGCCGAGAAATGCGAGCTGCTGATCGAGATGCTGCTGAACGAACCGGCGGCCTTCGAGCACGCAGGCAATTACGGTCACCTGGTCTGGTTCCCGAGCGAGCTGGCCCGGCTGGGCCTGTTCGAGACCGCGGCGGAGTGGTACGAGCGGGTCGAGACGATTCCCGCCGATGGCTGGGCCGCGGTGCTGCGCGATTGGTTCCTCGGCGCGTATCTCTCCATCGAGGGAATCCGGACGCCCGCTAAGGCCGGGTCACCGGCCCACGACGAAGACGACGGGCCCGACGACCTGGCCGTGCTCGCCGGCATGACGGACGACGAGATCCTTGATCAGAACCTCTACGACGCCCCCTGGACGCTGGCGGAGGCGGGCGACGCCGACCGCGCGATCCGTCTGGCCGAGTCCTTCCAGAACCTGCGGCCGGCGCGCGGCGACTCGACCTTCTGGGCCGAACGGCTCGCCTGGGGCCAGCTCCGCCTCGCAAGCCTGTACCAGTGGGCGGGCCGCGACGAGGAGGCGGCCGAGCTGCTCGCACAGCTCGCGCGCGGCCTCGAGGCCGAATACGATGCCGGCATCCGGCATCCGGATACGCTCGCAAATCTCGCCTCGGTCTACGCCCTCCAGGGCCGGGACGACGACGCCCTCGACATGCTGCGCCGGGCGGTCGACTACCACCTGCGCTGGACCGAGATCCCCGAGCTCCCGGGCTATGCGCCGTGGAAACGCTTCGAGGACGATCCGCGTTTCATCGCGCAGTGGGATCGCATGCAGGCCGACCTCCGCCAGCAGGGTGCGCGCATCGGGGCCATGCTCGCGCGCTACGACATCGACGAGCTGCTGGGGCCGGCGATGGCGCTGGCCGAGAGCCGTGCTTCGGTGGAGGCGCGGTGAGACCGAGCGCCTGACGAGCCAACGGCATAGAGTCCTATTGGTCTTTGTCTCTCGCCCCGCGCTTCTGGCGCGCAGCCTGTTACCCTGGGCGGCTCAGAAGTCCATCTCGAGCCGGAGATAGGGCACGCGGCCGTAGATCTCGTGCTGGCCCTGCTCGTAGATGGTGCCATAGTTTCCCTGGGGAGGATCCCGGTCGAACACGTTCCTGGCGCCCAGCGTGATCTGGCTGCTCCACGGCGTGGTGTAACTCGCCTGCACGTCCCAGGTCGTGAACGAGGGGAGATGTTCGCCCTCATTGTCGCTCCACGGGCGATAACCGTCCTGGTCGGAGATGTAGTTGCCGACGATCGTCGCGGTATAGTCCCCGAGATTCCAGTTGACCGTCAGCTGACCGCGGTCCTGGGGATAACCTACGTTTCCCGCCCAGTCCTGTTCGCCCCGGCCGTTCCTGTAGTCTCTCTTGTAATGAAGCACGTGAGTCCAGACCAGCCCGAGCGAAACATCCCCCGCGGAACCAACACCGAATGAGAGCCTTGCCTCGGCATCGATACCGTCGGTGCTGGTCTTGTCGACGTTTTCGCTAGTCCAGTACAGCCTCTCGATTCGCCCGGACGGTTCCCGGGTCACCCGGCCGACAGTCGCACCGGTCTGGCCGGACTGCCGCAGCGCAAGCTCCTCGTCCAGCAAGGGCTGCATCTCTTCATTCCAGATCTGGCCGTTGATCTGGATGTCGAAGTAGTCGAGCACGACGGAGAGACTGGGAGCGGGGCTCCAGACCAGGCCCACCGTCCAGTTGTCCGACTCCTCTGGCTGCAGATCCGGGTTGCCCGCGCTCCAGACGTTGAATTCGCCGCGCCACTCGTCCCGGCACGGGTGACGCTCAGGCAAGGTATCCGGATCCACGATGGGGCGGCCGCTCTCGTCGCCTTCCGGCGTCTGCGAACAGCGCCAGGAGTCGATGAATGCTCCGCCTGTCCACTCGCCCTCGGAGCTATTCAGCGAGTCAAAGTCCGGCGCCACGAAACCGGTGCCGTAGCTGGACCTCAGCAGCAGCGAGTCGAACGGACGGAACTGCACTGTCAGCTTGGGATTCGTCGTGGTCCCGAAGTCGTTGTAGTCGTCATGGCGGCCGGCGACGCCCACCTCGAGCCACGCCAGCAGAGGGATCGACGTCTCGGCGAACACGGACCTGACCACGCGGGCGCCGGCGTCCGAACCGTCCCATTCGAAATCCTCGTCCCGGTACTCAAACCCGAGAACCACAGGTACCGGCCCGTTGTCGAGACGGAAGGCATCGAATCCGACCTGCCCGTCGCCACCCGTGATGCGATTCCTGGCGTCTCCGGGTTCCGTCAATGCCGCCCTCATCGCGGCATCGTATTCGGCGTCGCCGTATGGGGTGAGGACCCCGAAGATGTCGACGGTCCCGGCGTCGATGTCGGATTGCAGCGAGGACATATCCGCCTCGCCCTTGCCCCTGTAATCGTAGGTGCTCTCGCTCCACTGGGCCGACAGTTCCCAGTCGGTCCCGCCGAGCCAGCCCACGGTGCCGCGCACTCCGGCCACGTAGTCGATCACCGTGTCAGTGGTCTCCCCGTTACGATTGCCTGCCGGCACGTTTCGATACAGGACCTGCAGGTCGAACGGACCCTCGACGGTCATATCAGGCTCCCCGTCGCCGTCGG
>CBDTYJ010000206.1:0-4953 GCA_965364575.1 uncultured Gammaproteobacteria bacterium | reverse complement strand
GGTTCGCCGCCCCCTGGACCGCCTGTTCCAGATGGGCCATCGGTCCCTTGTCATCGTCCAGCAGATTACCGGTATGCCGCCCCAGACGGGTCGCGTGACCCGCCGGCTCGTAGGCCAGCGTGGGGTGGGCCAGCAGGTGGTCGGCGAGGGCCTTGTTGAAAGCGCTTATGGATGCATAGCCAGGCGGCGGCTCCAGATCCACCGCCATCACCAACCTCGAGACATCCAGCAGCGCTGCCGCCTCCCCCGTCCGACCAAGACCCAGCAGCGCGAGGGCCCGGTCGGCCAGCAGCGAGGGGTGCCCTGGATCGATACGCTGTCCCCGTTCGATCTCGGCCAGGGCCGATTCGGGGTCGCCCCGGGCCAGCAGTGCCTCGGCCAGATGGATGCGGGCGGCCACGCTGCCCGGCGCGGCGCTCACCGCCCGGACATAGGCAGCGGCGGCCTTCTCGAGACGCCCCGTCTCCTGAAGCGTGATCCCCAGATTCAGCCAGGCTTCCGCATGTCCCGGGTCCGCAGCCAGCGCCGCCCGGTATGCCTGCTCCGCGCCGCTGAAATCGCCGCTGCGATGCAGCGCGGCTCCCAGGTGGCCAAGGAGGCCGGGGTCTTCCGGTTCGGTCTCCAGCGCCTGGCGCAGGATCCGGACCGCCTCCCCCGCGTCGCCAGCGGCCAGACGGATATCGGCGAGACTTTGCAGAGCCCTCGTCAGCCGGGGATCCAGCTCCACCGCGCGTCGCAGATGGCCTTCGGCCTCATCCCGCCGGCGGAGACTGCGGACGACGTGACCCAGATTGCTGTGGGCTTCCGCGTTGCCGGGCTCCAGCTCCACTGAGCGATGGAATGCTTTTTCCGCAAGCTTGAACTGACCCAGATTGTTGCGTGCGCGCCCCTCCAGCATCCAGCGGCGGGTCGAGGCCGCCGCGGATCGCGGCAGCCGCTGGATCGCCTCCAGGGCTCGCGCCGGCTGACGGCCGCGCAACAGGGCCTCGGCCAGGACAAACAAAGTGTCCGCATCCCCGGGGTGATCGGTGAGTCGGGTCCGGGCATGGGCCGCGGCGCCCTGCCAGTCGCCGGCGGCCAGCCGCCGTTCGGCTTCAGCCAGTGTCACCGGCCCTTTCATAAGGGGCATGGACTCGTCGTTGCGGCCTCAGCCGGCCGCCGCCTGCGGCAGGCCTTCCAGCTCGCGCACAAGGGCTTCCAGCTTTTCTGTGTCCCGGGTGAAATTGCGGATACCCTCGGCCAGCTTTTCGGTGGCCATGGCGTCTTCGTTGATCATCCAGCGGAAGCCGGCCTCGTCCAGCTCAATGGCCGCCTCGCCGCGCCGCCTGGCGGTTTCCGGCGACAGTCTGCGGGGCACATCTCCCTCCGCCTGCTCCAGCTCCGCCATCAGATCAGGGGAGATCGTCAGAAGATCGCAACCCGCCAGCTCGAGGATTTCGCCGGTATTACGGAAACTCGCGCCCATCACGACGGTCTCGACGCCGTTGCGCTTGTAGTAATCGTAGATGCGGGTCACGGACACTACACCGGGGTCTTCGCTGGGCTCGTATCCATCCACGCCTTCGTGCTTCTTGTACCAGTCGAGGATGCGGCCGACGAAAGGCGAGATAAGCGTGACGCCCGCATCGGCGCAGGCCACGGCCTGGGCGAAGGAGAACAACAGGGTCAGGTTGCAGTGGATGCCCCGGCGCTCGAGCTGGCCGGCGGCGGCGATGCCTTCCCAGGTCGACGCGATCTTGATCAGCACCCGCTCGCGGGGTATGCCGGCTTCCTCGTACATACCGATCAATTGTTCGGCACGGGCGATGGTCGCGTCGGTGTCGAAGGACAATCGTGCGTCCACTTCCGTGGACACCCGTCCGGGGATGATGCCGAGGATCTCGGCGCCGAAATTGACCGCCAGCCGATCCAGGGTCAGCTCCAGCTGTCTGTCCGAGGCGACTGATGCGTCGACGCCGAAACGGACCGCGTCTTCTACCAGGTGCCGGTATTTATCGTCCCGAGCGGCCTTGAACAGGAGTGAAGGATTGGTGGTCGCATCGACCGGCGCATATCGGCGGATGGATTCGATATCGCCGGTATCGGCGACGACCGTCGTCAATTCACGGAGACGTTCGAGCTTGTTCATTGTCCGTCCTGATAGAAGGTTGCGGTCGGCCGTCCGACCGGATCGGGAGTGGCGCGTATCTTAGCATCCCGGCCGGTGTCCCTTCAGCGCGTCAGATTGCCGAAAACCTCCCGAAACTCGACGAACGGCCGGCTGAATCGGGCGTCACGCACATCCTGGCTGTCGAGGTCCACAAAGCCCACTTCATTGCCGACTTTCCGCTCGCCGACCGCCTGGCACATCAGGCGGCGGGCAGCGGTGCGATAGGCGTCGACCTGCTCCGGATCATACGCCGGCAGATAGAACACGACGCCGAGCCGGGCGGCGTCCTCGTAGAGGTCGAAATAGGCAGTATCCGGGTCGATGGTCACACCATCCACCGTCACCGGGGCCAGTCGGCGCGCTCGGGGCCGGAGGGCCGTGAATTTCCAGCGACGGATCTTCGGCGCCTGCCTGACTATGCCTTCCACCGTCGAGAACAGGCCGATATTGCCGTCCGCGCTGAGCACCAGCTCTGCCTTGCGGCCCTCGCGGACGATCTCGTAGCTCAGGCCCGGCCGGATGCGACCCAGCCGGTAAGCCATGTCCTCGCGATCGACCGCGTCATCACCGGATTCGTAGACCCGGTCAGCGGTCGTTTCGAACCAGCCCCAGAACCCGGCCACCGGATCGCCGCCACTATCGTCGGCAAATCCGGTCATCGGCGCGAAACAAAGACAAAGCAAGGCCAATCGCCGCCCCGGCGTCATCAATCCGTCTCGTCCTCCGCTTCGGGGAACAGCTCCGAAGCGTAGTCCTTGAGCTCTTCAACGCTGGTGCCGTATTCCTCCAGATAATGGTCGATCAGCGAGGCATTGATCCGGTCCGCCGCCTGCACCGCTTCCCGGATGGCGCGGATCTCCTGCAACAGAGACTCCCGTCCCTCCCGCGTCAACAGGTTCTCCACCTTATCCACCATGAAGCGATGCACCAGATCGTTGCGCAGCCTGATGGCCTTGTGGATCGCCTTGCGCTCCGGAGACGTGAAATGCTCTTTCTTGCGCACTGCGCGGAACAGTTCGCCCACGGTCTTGCCCGACTGGCCCGAAAAAAGCGCCGTGACCGGATCGGTCCCGAACTGTGCGTCGTCATAGCGCGTCGCCAGCGCCATCAGCAAGACCAGGCCGAATTCCAGGACCTGGGTGTCGTGTACGGCGGCGCCGAATTCAGCATAGACGGGAGCCAGTTCGGCCTGTTCGGGCAGCTCCAGCGGTATCGGGTCGGTCTCCAGTCCATTGCTGCTCATGTTTCCATCCGTTTGCGGAAGAACTCGTCGATAGGCTCGGGCTTGCCGACCACGTGGCCCTGAGCATAGGTCACGCCCAGCTCTGTCAGCAGGTCCCGTATGGCGTCATTCTCCACGAATTCCGCCACCGTTTGCATGGAGAATGCCTGGGCGAGGCTGACCACCGCCTGGACGATGGCAAAGTTCTTCGAGCCTCGTTCGAGTCCGCGGATGAAAGCACCGTCGATCTTGATCTTCTCGACCGGCAGCTCGCGGAAATACTCGAACGACGACATGCCGGCGCCGAAATCGTCCAGCGCGAAGCTGCATCCGGCGGCCTTGATTGCGCCCATGAATTCCACCGCCGCCCGGAAATGCGTGACCGCCGAGGTCTCGGTGACCTCGAAGCACAACTTCTCGGCCGGCAGGTCGAAAGTATCCAGCAGGCTGCGGTAAAAACCGATATTGGCGGTATTGATGGTGGCGCCCGAGAGGTTGATGCAGCACGCGCGGGTACGCGCCACGCAGTCCGGCCGACTGGCGAGCCAGCCGACCGCGTTGCTGACCACGACCCGATCGACCTCCTGCATCAGCTCGAATTTTTCGGCCAGGGGGAAGACCTCCACCGGCGGCAATGGCCGCCCCTGCTGGTCGGTCACCCTGGAAAGCACCTCGAAACTCAGACGGCGGTCATCCGGATCCTGCAGTGGCTGGAGTTCCTGACAGTAGATCTGGAATCGATTGGCTGCGATGGCGCTGCGGATCTCGCCCACCAGGGCCGCGGCCCGTTTCCGTTCGGCCACCGCATCGTCGTCGACGCGCAGAAGACGGAGGCCGTCGCCACCGCCGCCTTGCACCAGGCTCATGGCAGTGTGGGCGGTGAGCAGGATGACGTCCGCATCCGAATCGCCGCCGGTGAACGGCGCCACCCCGATGCTGGCGGTCACCACGCTCTCGCTGCCGTGCCACACCGACCTCAGGGCCGCGATGCGGCGGCGGATGTTGTTGGCGACGCGCTCCGCCTCGTCCTCGCCGCAATGCCGCAGCAGGACCACGAAGTCGTCGCCGTCCAGCCGCGCTGCCGTCGCGGTCACCGGCAGATCGCCGGCGATCAGATCGGCGATCTGCCGCAGCATCAGGTCGCCGGCCTCGATGCCGCTCTGGTCGTTGACGACCGAGAACCGGTCGATGTCGATATGCAGACAGGCGTGATTGCGGCCACCCTGTTCCCTGCCGGCGGCGAGTTCCGTCAGCTGGCTCCGGAAAGCCTCCCGTTTGAGCAGGCCGGTGGTGGCATCGTGGCTGGCGTGGCGGCGTATATCGACGGATGCGGTCGCGCTCTCGAGTCGATACATGGCGATCAGCTGCGCGGCCAGCAGGGCCAGGATGCAGACCAGGGTGAGATCGATCATCCGCGACAATTCGAGCGAGCCCGCCAGAGCGCCTGGCCACCAGGATTCCGACAGCACCAGGTAGGCGACCACGGCCAGGGCGGCCAGAGCGTTGAAACGATAGCCGAACCTCAGAGCACTGATCAGGAGCATCAGCAGCAGGAGATAACGCAGGCTTATGGCGAACTCCG
>CBDTYJ010000205.1:0-4963 GCA_965364575.1 uncultured Gammaproteobacteria bacterium | reverse complement strand
AGACCAACCGCAAGGCCAGACCGGAGATGAATGTGGCCGGCCAGCAGGCGGATCCCCACTCCATGTGGAATCTCTACCGGGACCTGATCCGATTGCGCAAGACCCATCCGGCGCTGGCTCGGGGGGGCTATCGGTCGCTGGTCGTCACCGGCACAGGCGCTGGCGACACGATCGCGTACGAGCGCTCGACCGATCAGCAGCGCCTGCTGGTGGTGGCGAATTTCGCCGATACGCCCCGGACCGATCTGCGCGTGGCGCTCTCCGACCCGGGCCAGGGAGAAGCGAAGCTGCTGTTCGGCGACGGCACACCGGGCCCACGGTCGGCGGGAGGCGTCTCGGTGCGGCGGATAGAAGCGCGCAGCATCGTGGTGCTGGCCCTCTGAACACCTCCGCCGGTCCGGCATCGAGTCAGCGGCATTCTATACTGATGAACGGGGCACTCGGAACTGAGCGAGGGGGTGACGGCCATGAGTGACACCTTGCCAGGCAGCCCCGGTCCGATCGGGCCCGACTTCCGGGGCGATGGCGTCAATTTCTCGGTGTTCTCCAAGAACGCCGAATCGGTGGAGCTGCTGTTATTCGATGACGTGGAGGATGATGCGCCGTCCCGGGTCATCCCCCTCGATCCGCAGGTCAATCGGACCTACCACTACTGGCATGTCTGCGTGCCCGGTCTGGAGTCGGGGCAGCTCTACGGCTACCGGGTCGCCGGGCCCCGGGACCCGTCGCGGCGACTCCGTTTCGATGGCGACAAGCTGCTGCTGGATCCCTACGGCCGCGGCGTCGCGACCGGCCGCGGTTATGAGCGGGCCGCCGCGGCCCGTCCCGGCGCCAACCTCGGCCAAGCCATGAAGAGCGTGCTGGTCGGTCCCGAAGACTACGACTGGCAGGGTGACCGGCCGCTCCAGCGGCCCTACTCGGAGTCGGTCATCTACGAGATGCACGTGGGCGGTTTTACCCGTCATCCGTCATCCGGTCTGCCGGCGGAATTGCGCGGCACCTACCGGGGCGTGATCGAAAAGATCCCTTATCTGCTCGAACTGGGCATCACGGCGGTAGAGCTGTTGCCGATCTACCAGTTCGACGAACAGGACTGTCCGCCCGGACTGTCCAATTACTGGGGCTACAGCCCGGTCTCGTTCTTCGCTCCCCACGCAGGCTATGCCGTGGCACGCGAGCCCCTCGCCGCCGTCACTGAATTCCGCGACATGGTCAAGGCCCTGCACGCCGCCGGCATCGAGGTCATCCTCGACGTGGTCTACAACCACACCGCGGAGGGGGATGATCGGGGCCCCACCTTCTGTTTCCGGGGCCTCGAGGACCACGTCTACTACCTGTTCGAGGAACACGCCGAGCATTACTCGAATTTCAGCGGCACCGGCAACGCCATGAACGCCAACAATTCGATCGTGCGCCGGCTGATCCTGGACAGCCTCCGGTACTGGGTCGAGGAGATGCACGTCGACGGTTTCCGCTTCGACCTCGCCTCGGTGATGGCGCGGGACGAGTCGGGCCGGCCGTCCCACAGCCCGCCGGTGCTGTGGGCGATCGAGAGCGACCCGATCCTCGCCGGCAGCAAGATCATCGCCGAGGCCTGGGACGCCGGCGGGCTCTACCAGGTGGGCAGCTTTATCGGCGACCGCTGGACCGAATGGAACGGCAAGTTCCGGGACGATATCCGCCGCTACGTGCGCGGAGACCGCGGCGTGCTGCGGCTGTTGCCGACGCGCATGCTGGGCAGCCCGGACCTCTACAGCCACGACGATCGCGAGCCCGGCCAGAGCATCAATTTCGTCACCTGCCACGACGGTTTCACTCTGAACGATCTGGTCTCCTATGACCGCAAGCACAACGCCGCCAACAAGGAAGGCAACCGGGACGGGTGTACGGAAAATTACAGCTGGAACTGCGGGATCGAAGGCCCGACGGACGATCCTGAGGTAGAAGCGTTGCGCAACCGCCAGGTGAAGAACTTCCTCACCATCCTGATGATGTCCATGGGGACGCCGATGATCCTGATGGGGGATGAAGTCAGGCGAACACAGCGGGGCAATAACAACGTCTATTGCCAGGACAACGAGTTGAGCTGGCTCGACTGGCGCCTGCTGGAGCGCCACGGCGATGTGTTACGTTTCCTGCGTTATCTGATCCACTACCGGCTGAATCTCGACATGTCGCTGATCCGGGACCGGGTGACGCTGAAACAGCTGCTCCAGAGCACGGAGTTCACCTGGCATGGGGTGCGTCTGAACGAGCCGGATTGGTCGGACCATTCCCATTCGCTGGCGGCGACGTTCATCGGCATGAACCGGCGTCGTGAGATGCACATCATGGGTAATGCATTCCGCAAGCCGCTGGAATTCATGCTGCCGCCGACCGGGGCCGGTGATGCGCCGTGGCGCCTGCTGATCGATACGTCGCTGGAATCGCCCGGAGACATCCACCCGCCCGATGCGGCGCCGGAGATCGGGACGCCCGCCTACCGGGTCCAGGCCTATTCCATCGTGCTGGCGGGGCGACCCCTGTAGATCGGGGACAGTGACCTGATCACGGAATGAAGACAGGTCACCGTCCCCGGGACAGATACCCTAGAAGTTAGCCGGCAGACCGTGAGGCAGGGGGCGCGAGCCGCTGCCGGGCCGGCTGGGCAGGACCCAGGCGATACCCATCAGCAGGACGCCGATGCCCAGCGCCAGCATCCACCCGGGGATGCCCGGAACCAGGGCCACGAAGGATTCGTTGCCGGTGGCCGCCAGCGTGCTCTTGCCGCCGGCGATGGGATCGAGCAAGCCGGTCGCCTTTACGGCCGGGTAGCTCAGCATGTAGGCGAAGGCGCCGGCGAGCCCGCCGAACACGAAGGCCACCGCGTCCCTGCGGCCGTCGCCCATGGCGGCCAGGCCGGTTCCGGGACAATAGCCGACGGAGCCGAGGCCGAGACCGAGCAGCGCACCGCCTAGCATGACACCGTTGAAGCTCTCTTTGACCGACAGATGGCCCACATCGATCAGACCGATGGCCATGCCCAGGAACAGCACGCTGGAGCTCAGACCGATGGCGAACAGTATGGCCTTCATCAGGTGCAGATCCGTCAGCCGGAGCATGTTGATGATGTTCTCGGGATTCGAGGCGCCCACGCGATGCAGGACGAAACCGAACAGGGTGCCGAGGAAGATTGCCAATACGATTTCCATGAGCGTCTCCTAGCGGTGGCCGTCGCCGCGGCGGTAAAGGGTCAGGGCCGCCGCGATGCCGGTGGCGAAGGTCGTGGCGGCAAACAGGTAGCCGGATACCGACGTCTGCATCATGCCGCTCATCATGTGGCCGCTGGTGCAGCCACCGGCCAGCCGGGCCCCGTAAAGCACCAGGAAGCCGCCGGCGAAGGCGAGGGCATAACGAGCCATCGGTCTGTCACCGAAGCGGTTGCGCCAGACCTGAGGCGCGACCTGGTCGGCCTTCGACGGCTGCGGACCCCGGGTCTTCCGGGACAGCCAGGCGCCGAAGATCATGGCGATGACGAAGATGAACGAGTAGTTGATGGGATTGGCGACGTTCTTGGCGTACTTGCCGCCGCTCTTGGCCAGATAGTCGTTGCTGCTGTTGTAGCCGGACTTGGTCTCTGCGTCCTCCACCACCAGTGACGGGCTGACGAGATTCCAGGCGATGCCATCGGCGATGACGAACTGAGTGGAGACGCCGATGGGTTTCACCATCCAGACGGCGAGCAGGAAAGCGAGGGCCAGCGCGGTACCGCCGCGTAGCCAGTCGAGTTGTCCGGTCATGGGCATACCCTCCGCAGATTGATGGAGGGATTATATATTAGAGACTACTACTTTAGCAATGCCTTATTTTTTGCCCCGACCAGCTACTCGAATTCCATCGCCTCGAACACGATCCCGGCGTTCCGCGCCGCCAGTTCGTCGTAGGTGTCGAGGTGCGAGTAGGCCGACTGGTCGATCTCATAGGCATCGGCCAGGGTGCCGCCCTCGTCCAGCAGTTTCTGGACTTCGCCCCGCAGAAAAACCAGGTAGTCCTTGGTGTACTGGGTCACGACGGCCACGTTGGTTGGCACCCCATGACCGGGGATCACGACCTCCGGCTCGAGGGCCAGAAAACGCTCGTAGGTCTCGAGCCAGGCTTTCGTGTCCGTGTTGCCGAAGATCGGCAGCAGGCGCTGGTGGAAGGCCATGTCGCCGGATATCACCAGCTTTTCCTCCGGCAGCCACACCTGGATGTCGCCAGGGCTGTGACCCGGCCCCAGGTACAGGGCTTCGATCCGCATGCCGCCCAGTTCGATCACGTACTCGTCCTCGAAAGTGATGTCCGGCAGGACCACCTCGGTGCCCTCGGCCTTGTCTCGGTTGTAGCCCTGCATGCGGGTGAGCAAAGCGTGGGCTCCTTCTTCGATCTCTGCGGCTGCTTCAACGTGGGCGATCACCGGCACACCCTGTTCCTGCCAGTAGTTCGAGCCCAGTGCGGCATGTCCCTGACCGTTCTCGAGGATCACATAGCGCACCGGCTGGTCGGTGATCCCGCGGATTTCCTCGTGCAGCGCCTTGGCCAACAGATAGCAGGCGCCGGCATTGACCACGACGACGCCTTCGGACGTGATGATGAAAGACAGGTTGTTGTTGTGACCCGAATTCTCATAAGTCGGCGGTGCCGTGGCGCCGATCGCCGACCAGACGCCAGGTATCACTTCGCGGGGTGCGTCATACAGCACGGACTCCGGATATTTGTCCGGGATGCTCTGGTCGGCGGACGCGACGCCGGAGAAGAACAGGGTCAGGACTGCGGCGGCCAGGTGCTTCATCGTCAGGTCTCCCAATGCGACAGACAGATTATAGCGTCGGCTTCCGCGCGGGGGCGCAGGACAATCCCGGTCAGCCGCTTTTGGCAACAGGGGAGTTATGGAGCGGGTGATGGGAATCGAACCCACGTCATCAGCTTGGGAAGCTGAGGTTCT
>CBDTYJ010000204.1:0-5052 GCA_965364575.1 uncultured Gammaproteobacteria bacterium | reverse complement strand
CCCGCACCATGTGGCGATAGACCAGGTACCAGGGCAGCAGATCCAGGCCTCCGTAATCTCCGGTGACCGCCAGCCACTGATTTAGGAAGCGCCAGGCTAGCCGGGGGCGATCGCGGGATTCCAGATCCATGAACAAAAACGCCGCATCGGAGATCACGTCGATCCAGCGCAGAGCCGGTGCGAACTCGATGCCATCGAAGGCCAGGAGATCGCCGTCAATGCGGGCCATATTCCGCAAATGCAGATCGCCGTGACATTCCCTGATATGTCCCGTGGCCCGGCGGATGGCAAAGCGCACAGCCAGGCGCGAAGCGGTCTGTTCCGTCCATCGGCGAAGCGCCGCTATTGTCGAGTCCGGGGCCGAACCGGGGGCCGATCCCGGCCAGGTGGTTTCCATTTGAGTGAAGTTCTCGAAAGCCGGCGCCATCACCTCCCGGGGTGAGCCCCATGGGGTCGCGGCGGGGGCCACATCGGCGCGACGATGGAACTCGCCGATGAATTCCGCGATCCGGTCCATGTCTTCGCGGCCGACGCCGCCTGCCGCCAGCTGCCGGTCCAGCTGGGCCGCCTGGGGGAAGCGGCGCATGCGCACCGCATATTCGACGATCTCGCCGGTGTCGCCGAAGCGCAGACCACTGCTGGTCCGACGCAGGGTCACGACGTCCAGATAGAGATCGGGCGCCAGACGCCGGTTGAGGCGCAGCTCTTCCTCACAGAAGTGCTTGCGTCTCGCCAGCGAGGAGAAATCGAGAAATCCCAGGTCGACCGGTTTCTTCAATTTGTAGGCGAAATCGCCCGCCAGCAGCACCCAGGAGATGTGGGTCTCGATCAGCCGGATGTCCGCAGCCGGATGTGGATACACCGCCGGATCCCGCAGCGCTTCCGTGATCGTCTGATGGGGGTGGTCGGCCCGCATGAGCGGCTCAGTCCGGATCGTCCAGGACGCCGGTGCCATCGCCGGGCAGCAGGTCCAGCATGCTTCCGTCGATCACGCATCGGGTGATTTCCGCTATCTCGCCGTCCAGCCGGTGATCCCCCTTGACGTGCGGCACGCGATCCCGGATCCGGTGGTGCAGACGCCGCAATTCCTGGGTGGTGGTGGCGGGGGCCTGTTCGTCCAGGGCGAGAGCGCCGGCCAGCAATTCTATGGCGAGGATGCGGGCAGCATTGGCGCAGATATCCAGCAGTTTGAAGCCGGCCCACGGTGCCATGCTGACATGATCTTCCTGGCCCGCCGAGGTGGGTATGTTGTCCACGGAGGCCGGATGGGCCAGTGTCCGGTTTTCCGAACACAGGGCCGCCGCCGTGACGTGGGCGATCATCATCCCGGATTCCAGCCCGGGCTCCTCGGTCAGGAACATGGTGAGGCCGGGGTTGACCCGCCTTACCAGCAGATCGATGCGGCGTTCCGACATGCTGCCGATTTCCGCCGCGGCGATGGCGGCAAAATCGCAGATGAAAGCGAGCGGTTCCGCATGGAAATTTCCGCCGGACAGCACATCGTCTCCGAAGATCAACGGGTTGTCCGAGACGCTGTTGCATTCGGCGGCGAGGACCCTGGCGGCGTGACGCAGCGTATCCCAGACGGCGCCGAGTACCTGCGGCATGCAGCGGACCGCATACGGATCCTGGACCCGGTCGCAGTCGGCATGACCCGAATGGATTTCGCTTTCGGTCAGAAGGCCTCGGAAGATCTCGGCGACGCGCCGCTGGCCGGCGAAACCTCGCGCCTCGTGGATACGCGAATCGAACGGTGCGAAGCTTCCGGCCAGCCCTTCCACGGTGAGAGCGCCGGCCAGGATCGCAGTGGCGAGGAGCCGGTCGGCCTGCTCGAGACCGGTGACGGCGAGGGCGGCGCTCGTCTGGGTGCCGTTCAGCAGGGCCAACCCCTCCTTGGCTTCAAGGTCGACCGGGGCGCATTGCGCCTTGATCAGCACGTCATGGCCGATCAGTACGCGCTCGCCCAGATGCGCCTCACCTTCTCCGATCAGCGCCAGAGCCAGATGCGCCAGCGGCGCCAGATCGCCCGAAGCGCCGACCGAACCCCTGGCGGGGATGATAGGCAGAACATCCTCGTTGAGCAGCGACAGCAGCGTGTCCACGATCTGGGGCCGGATGCCGGAGTAGCCCGCCGCCAGGTTGTTCGCCTTGAGCAGCATCAAGCGGCGCACCAGCGGCGCCGGCAGCGGATCCCCGACGCCTGCGGCATGACTGCGCACCAGGTTGTATTGCAGCTCCCGCACCTGGGAGATCGAGATCCGGGTATTCGCGAACGCGCCGAAACCGGTATTGATGCCGTAGCTGGGTTTCTCCGACGCGACCGCCCGCCGTACGGCCGCGGCGCTGGCCTCCATGCGCGCCCGGGCATCGGGACAAAGCGTCAGTCGCGGCCGCTCGCGTTCGTAGCTCAGCAGATCCGACAGCCGCAGATCCCGGCCGGTGACGATCAGCTCACTCATACGAGTTCTCCGCCGATGTATAGCCGCCTGGGACGCAACCCCCCCAGCTGGTACGTGAGGAATTCCGGACCGGGTATGTCCCAGACGCTGAAATCGGCCACGCTCCCTGTCTCGAGGATACCGGCATCGGCCAGACCCAGGGCGCGACCGGCATGAGCGGTAATGCCCAGCAGCGCCTCGCCGGCATCCAGTCCGAAAAGCGTCACCGCCAGATGAGCCGCGGTCAGCAGGCTCAGGAGCGGAGACGAGCCGGGATTGTGGTCGGTGGCAACGGCCATCGGTACTCCCGCCGTCCTCAGCGCCGCGACCGGAGGCTTGCGGGTCTCGCGGAGGAAATAGAAGGCGCCGGGCAGCAAGACGGCCACCGTGCCGGCGGCAGCCATAGCCTCGATATCTTCATCGCTTGCATACTCCAGATGGTCGCAGGACAGGGCGCCGAGCCGCGCCCCGAGACCGGCTCCGCCGAGAGCGGAGAGCTGCTCGGCATGGACCCGCAGTCCGAGCCCGCAATCCGCGGCGGCTCCGGCGAACCGGGTCAGATGGGCCGGCGAGAACCCGATGTGTTCGACAAAAATGTCCACCGCTTCCGCCAGGCTTTCGGCGCCGATGACCGGCAGCATGCGGTCGATCACCTGGTCCATATAGCTGTCCGCCGTATAGCCCTCCGGCACTGCGTGGGGGCCGAGGAAGGTGGCATGGATACGGGCGGGCGAGCGTCGATCGAGTTCGCGGATGGCGCGTAGCATCTTCAGCTCGTTCTCCATATCCAGACCGTAGCCGCTTTTGATCTCGATCCGGGTCACGCCCTCGGCCATCAATGCGGAAATACGCGGCAAGGCAGCCTCCACCAGTTCCGCCTCACTGGCCGCCCGCACGCTGCGTACCGTGGACAGGATGCCGCCCCCGGCCCGGGCGATCTCCCCATAGCTGGCCCCGGCCAGCCGCAGGGTGTGTTCCGCCATGCGGTCGCCGGCGTAGACCAGATGGGTGTGGCAGTCGACGAATCCGGGCAGCACCACGTCACCGTCAAGATTGACTGTCTGCCTGGCGGGTACCCGTTCTCCGATGGCGGACACCCGTCCGCCAGTCACCGCAAAGCAGTCCACATCCGCGAGGCCCCCGGCAGAGCCCGCCGCCGACGGTGCTCCGGTCATCGGATAGAATCGGAGATTCTCAAACAGGACATCGTGCACGGGCATCCCCGGGGAGCAGATGGGCGCGGTACTGCGATTCGAACATATTCTCACCCCCGGCGGCATCGAGCGCCACAAGCGGCTCGTGATCGACGATCTCGGGCGGGTCACCGCCATCGAGGACGACGAACCAGGCCCGGGGCAGGGCGCCGACGGCTGGCTGGCCTTGCCCGGGATGCCCAACGCGCACAGTCACAGCTTCCAGCGTGCCCTGGTCGGGCGGGGTGAGGCAGCCCGGGGTGCGGATTCGTTCTGGAGCTGGCGCGAGGCCATGTACGGCCTGGCGCTGACGCTGACCCCGGAGCAGCTGAGCTCGGTGGCGGCGCGGGCTTTCGCGGACATGCTGCGCGCGGGCTTTACCAGCGTGGCGGAATTCCACTACCTCCATCATCGCGCACACGGCAGCCGCGGGCCCGAGATGGCGCGGGCGGTGGCAGCGGCCGCGAATCAGGCCGGCATCCGCCTGGTGCTGTTGCCGGTGCTTTATCAGCGTGGCGGGTTCGGCCGCCCGGCTGAGCCCAGACAACGGCGGTTCGTCCATCAGCGACTGGAGGATTATCTGAAGCTGTTGCGGGACCTGAACGATCTGCCCCTGGGGATCGCTCCCCATTCGCTGCGGGCGGTAGACCCGTCGATCCTCACGGAGCTGATCGCGGCGGCCGATGTCATGCTGCCACCCGGGTACCCGCGGCACATCCATATCGCCGAGCAGCACCGCGAAGTGGAGGAGTGTCTTGCTGCGACCGGCGCGCGGCCGGTGGAATTGCTGGCGGCGGCGGTCGATCTGGGCCCCGAATGGAGCCTGGTCCATGGGACCCACGTGAGCGACAAGGAGATGGTCCTGATGGCCGATACCGGGGTCACCACCGTGTTGTGTCCCCTGACCGAGGCCTACCTGGGCGATGGCGTGTTTCCCGCCCGCAGCTACGTCCGGCGCGGCGGCCGGTTGGCCGTCGGTTCGGATAGCAATGTGCGGATCGACGCCGTGGAAGAATTGCGATGGCTGGAATATGGTCAGCGTCTCAGCCTGGGCCGTCGCGCGTGTCTGGCGACCGACAGTGGTCTCGGCGCGCCGCTCTGGCGCATGGCAGCCGACGGCGGCGCCGCGGCTCTGGCGCAGCCGGTAGGCGCGATCGCGCCCGGTTGTTTCGCGGATCTCGTGGTGCTTGATGCGGAAGATCCAACGCTATCGGGGCTGGGCGCCCGAGCCGCCATGGACGGACTGTTGACCGGCGGCAGCAGCGCGAGTTTTGCCGCCGTCTATGTCGGCGGACAGCGCCGGGTCCACGACGCCCGGCATGTGGATGAAGACCGGATCTCCGCCGCTTTTCGTGCCGCATTGAAGGGGATACCAGGAGACGGGACGTGACACATACTGCGACACCGCCACCGTTCGAGGT
>CBDTYJ010000203.1:0-5073 GCA_965364575.1 uncultured Gammaproteobacteria bacterium | reverse complement strand
AAGTGTGACGCCGTTCACATAATCGCGGCGTTAAACTGAATTACGAGCAGGACTTCGGAGGCGGCATCACGGACTGGGTGGGTCAGGCGCGCTTCCCCCGAGACCGGGGCCAGCTCACGGTCAACTGGGCTCTCGGTGACTATTCGGCGTCCGTCGTCGGCAACCACGTTTCCGACCAGGATGGCCGCTTTCCCTGGCAGGGTGGCGACCACCACGTGGCGTCGCTCATCACCTGGGACGTACAGGCCAGCTACGCCACGCCCTGGAGCGGACAGATCACCGTCGGCGCCAGGAATGTCCTGGACCGGGACCCGCCACGAAAAACGCGGGGGAACGCCGCGTACGACCGTCAGCAGAACGAGATCTATGGCCGCGTGCCGTATCTAAGGCTGGAGCAGGACTTTTGATCGTGCGGGATCTTTGGAACAAGAGGCGATAAGCGTTGCATCGGATTGCGACTTTCCAATACGAATCCCATATCGCTGCAACATTGCATCGCCCACATATTGGTCTAGGTTGTGAAGAATAAGGGGGAAGTCTACTCCGCCCGTCGTGAGGCACTGGCAGCGAAAGCTGAGTGGGGTAACTGCCGCCGGGCCGGCCACAAGCGGATTGATGTCATCGCCACACTCAGCCACAGCGGCGCTTATCCAGGGCGCTGCCGCGATGGCGCTCGACCGCCGATTCTACTGGCCAGCGTTTCTTGTCCTTTGCGCTTGAAACGCTCGTCGCTCGCGGCCGTGGGGCGCGTCGTAGTCGATCTCGGGGCCGACCGGCACGACCCGGGTCGGGTTGATCGTGTCGTGGCTCTGGTAGTAGTGACCCTTGATATGGTCCATGTGCACCGTCTCCGCCACGCCGGGCTGCTGATAGAGATCCCGGGTGTAGGCCCACAGGTTGGGGTAGTCGACCAGCCGCCGGAGATTGCACTTGAAGTGTCCGACGTAGACCGGGTCGAAACGCACCAGCGTCGTGAACAGGCGCCAGTCCGCCTCCGTGATCCTGTCGCCGACCAGATAGCGCTGTCCGGCGAGGCGCTCCTCGAGCCATTCCAGGGTCCCGAACAGGGTCGTGACGGCCTCCTCGTAGGCAGCCTGGGTCGTCGCGAAACCGGACTTGTAGACGCCGTTGTTGACGTCACTGTAAATCCGCTCGTTGACCGCGTCGATCTCGGCGCGCAGCGGCTCCGGATAGAAGTCGCCGGCCGCCGCGCCGACGCCGTCGAAGGCGCTGTTGAACATGCGGATGATCTCGGAGGACTCGTTGGAGACGATCGTCCCCCGCTGCTTGTCCCACAGGATCGGCACGGTAACGCGGCCGGTGTAAACGGGGTCCGCCGCCGTGTACACGTCGCGCAGGAACTCCGCGCCGTTGACCGGATCCCCCACCACCCCCGGGCCGGGCTCGAAGGTCCAGCCGTCGCCGGCCATGTACCAGTTCACGACCGACACCGGGATCGCCTCCTCCAGGCCTTTGAGGCTCCGGAAGATCAGCGTCCGGTGCGCCCACGGGCAGGCGTAGGACACGTAGAGATGGTAGCGGCCGGCGGCCGCCTCGAAGCCGCCCTCCCCGCCGGTGCCGGGCGAGCCGTCCGGGGTCACCCAGTTGCGGAACTGTGCCGCCTTGCGGACGAACTTGCCGCCCGTCCGGGCGGTGTCATACCAGCGGTCCTGCCACTGGCCGTCGACCAGAAGTCCCATGATCTCCTCCTTACACGTTCTGTGGGGCCGCACCGGCGGGCCGCGCGTCCCCACGGCTGCGTCCGTCGAGCGACAGCGGACCGGCGCCCAGCCCGACGAAGGCAAGCATACCGCCGGCGATCGCGATGTTCTTCATAAACAGGATCGACTGCGTCTGGTCGCTGAAATCGCCGTGGAAGAAGAACGCGGCGACGACCGAGAAGCCGGCAATTGCGGCGGCCACGAGGCGGGTCTGCCAGCCGAGGATCAGGGCGAGACCGCCACCGAGCTCTAGCGCGATCACGAGCGGCAGCAGCGCACCGGGGATACCGAAGGCCTCCATGTAGCTCTGGGTGGCGGCGTAGCCCTGGAGCTTGTTGAACCCGGCAAGGGCGAAGAAACCACCGACAAGCAGTCGGCCCAGGGGTGCGGCGAGAGCGAGGGAACGGGACATGACGAATCTCCTGATTTGAGCTTGAAACCACAGTCCGGCCGCGGCCGGTTTTTGATGACGGGAATGAGTTTAGGGGTTGCCGTTGGCGCAATAAACCGGGAAAATGGAAACTTATTGTTCTGATTTAATGAACACCGGGGCGGCATTCCATGGACCGATACGAAGCGATGCGGAGCTTCGTCCGGGTCGTCGACAGCGGCGGCATCAGCGCCGCCGCCGAGACCCTGGGCGTCGCCAAGTCCGCCGTGAGTCGTCGGCTGACGGAGCTGGAGGCCCATCTGGGCGCTCAGCTCCTGGTCCGGACGACGCGCAGGGTCAACGTGACGGACGCGGGTCGCGCCTACTACGACCGCTGCGTCGGCATCCTCGCCGAGATCACAGACGCCGAGGCCGCCCTGGCGAGCGACCGGCAGTCCCTGAAAGGCCGGCTCCGGGTGGCCGCCCCGCTGTCCTTCGGCCTGCGGCATCTCGGCCCGGCCCTGATCGAGTTTGCCCGGGCGCATCCCGACCTGGAGGTGGACATCGACTTCAGCGACCGCTTCGTCGATCTCGTGGCCGAGGGCTTCGACTTGGGCGTCCGCATCGGCGAGTTGCAGGACTCGTCTCTCGTCGCCCGCCGCCTGACCGACGCCCGCTTCACGCTCAGCGCGAGCCCGGCGTTCGCCGCCGGACTCGGCCCGGACCCCGAGCCGGCTGCGCTGCAGGACCAGCCCCTGCTGCGCTATGCGAGCCAGTCGGCGGCCGCGATTCCCTATCGCGCCCCCGACGGCCGGACCGGCAACCTGCGGCTGCGCGCCGTCATGACCGCGACCAACGGCGAGTTCCTGCGGGACGCCGCCAGCGCAGGCCTGGGGCTGACGCTGCTGCCCAATTTCGTCGTCTACGACGCCCTGGCCAGCGGCGCTCTCGTCCCGGTCCTGCCGGAACATCGCTGGCGTGACATCAGCGCCTACGCCATCTATCCGCCCACGCGGCACCTGTCCCTGCGGGTCCGGCGGTTCATCGACTTCCTGAGCGGGCGCTACGGCGAGCGCCCCTATTGGGACGAGCCCTGCCCTGTCCCGGCCGCCAAAGCCCCGCCGTGAACGGCCGTCCAGCCCTGATCCCGGGCACGGTAAATAGCCGCCGGTTTCAATTTTCGAGATACGCCTACCGATGGACCGCCTTCAGACCGCCACGACCCAAGCCCAGCAGACCTCCGTCCTGGCAACGAATACAGTACTCAGGAATACCTACATACTCCTGTCCCTGACGCTGCTGTTCAGCGCCGTGATGGCCGGCGTCTCGATGGCGCTCAACGTGCCGCCGATGGGTCTGATCACGCTGCTCGTCTACTTCGGCCTGCTGTTCGGCGTCTACAAGACACGCAACAGCGCGATGGGGCTGGTAATCGTCTTCGCGCTCACGGGCTTCCTCTTCACGTACCGGGGCCATCCGATGACGCGTATGCTCAACTCGGGCTGGAAGCGAGCGCGTGTCAGAGCCGGGCTACCCGCTTTGCGAGTACACGATCTGGAACACACCTTCGGGCGGCGCCTGCGGGCCGCTGGGGTGAGTTTTGAGGATCGGCAGGACTCGTTGGGGCACAAGAGCGGGTGGATTACGACCCATTACGGTGCCGCCGAGATCAGTAACCTGATCGACGCGGCGCACAAGATCACCAGGTCCCGCAAAACTCCCGCACTGACAGTTCTGAACTTTGCCGGGAAACGCGCAAGCGACTGATTAAATTGGTGGTGATGGGTGGACTTGAACCACCGACCTCAGCATTATGAGTGCCGCGCTCTAACCAGCTGAGCTACATCACCACACGATGGCCCGGACGGGCCCTGAAGAACGCGGAATTCTCCTTGCCGGACTCGAGACTGTCAAGGGACGACGCCCGCGTCCGCCCCCCTGGACAAAGGTTCAGACGTTGAAGCGGAAGTGCATCACGTCGCCATCCCTGACCACGTAATCCTTCCCTTCCAGACGGAGTTTGCCGGCCTCCCGGGCGCCCTGTTCGCCGCCGCAGGCGATGAAATCCTGGTAGCCGGTCACCTCGGCACGGATAAAGCCGCGCTCGAAATCCGTATGGATTTCCCGGGCCGCCTTGGGCGCGGTGGCGCCGATCCGGACGGTCCAGGCCCGGACTTCCTTCTCGCCGGCGGTAAAGAACGTCTGCAGATGCAGCAGCCGGTAGCCGGCGCGGATCACCCTGTTCAACCCGGGCTCGGACAGATTCATGGCGTCCAGGAACTCGGTCTTGTCGACTTCTTCCAGTCTGGCGATCTCGGCCTCGATGGCGGCGCATACCGGCACGACTTCGGCGCCCTCCTCTCCGGCCAGCGCGCTGACCTGGTCCAGGTAGGGATTCCCAGCGAAACCGTCCTCGGCGACGTTGGCGATGTACACCGTCGGTTTCATGGTCAGCAGGTGTAGCACGCGCAGACTTTCGCGTTCCTCCGCCGTCAGGTCCAGGGCGCGCGCCGGCAATCCGTGATCGAGATGATCGCCGACCTTGCCCAGCAGCTCCCGCCAGGCTATCGCCTCCTTGGCGCCGGTCTTGGCGTTGCGGACCGCTTTCTGCAGGTTGCGGGTCACGGTCTCGAAGTCCGCCAGCACCAGCTCCAGATTGATCACTTCGATATCGGCGACGGGGTTGATCTGGCCTTCGACATGGACCACGTCGCCGCTGTCGAAACAGCGCACCACGTGGGCGATGGCGTCGGTCTCTCGGATGTTGGCCAGGAACTGGTTGCCCAGCCCCTCGCCTTTCGATGCGCCCTTGACCAGCCCCGCGATGTCGACGAACTCGATCGTAGTGGGCACCACCCGTTGCGGTCTGACGATCTCGGCGATGTGCCGCAGCCGCGGGTCCGGTACCTCCACCACACCGATGTTCGGATCGATGGTGCAGAACGGGTAATTCTCCGCGGCGATCTCCGCCGCGGTCATGGC
>CBDTYJ010000202.1:0-5083 GCA_965364575.1 uncultured Gammaproteobacteria bacterium | reverse complement strand
GCCTACGCGCGGCAGTTCCTGTCGATGATGGAAAAGCCCGATGTGGATGCCATCGACGGTTTGTCGCCGGCGATCTCCATCGAGCAGAAATCGACCTCTCACAATCCCCGCTCCACAGTCGGCACTGTCACGGAGATCTACGACTATCTGCGGCTCCTGTTCGCCCGGGCCGGGACGCCCCTCTGTCCCCGGCACGGAGAACCGCTGGAGGCCCAGACGGTCGGCCAGATGGTCGATCAGATCCTCGCGCTGCCGGAGGGCACGCGATTGATGCTGTTGGCGCCCGTAGTCCGGGATCGCAAGGGTGAACACCACAATCAGCTGGCCGAATTGCGGGCCCAGGGATTCGTCCGCGCGCGGATCGACAACGAAGTGTTCGAACTGGACGATCCGCCGGATCTGGATCTGCACCGCAAGCACACGGTTGAGGCGGTGGTCGACCGATTCCGGGTGCGGGAGGATCTCCGGCTGAGGCTCGCCGAGTCGCTGGAAACCGCGCTGCGGATGGCCGAGGGCATCGCCCAGGTGGCCTACATGGATGAGCCGGAACGGGAGGAACTGCTGTTCTCGGATCGCTTCGCCTGCCCGGTCTGCGGCTACAGCATCCCCGAGCTCGAGCCGCGGATGTTCTCCTTCAATAATCCGGCCGGGGCCTGCCGGACCTGTGACGGTCTCGGGGTACAACAATTCTTCGACCCGGACCGGGTCGCGGCCAGCCCACATCTGAGCCTGGCCGGCGGCGCCATCCGCGGCTGGGACCGGCGCAACGCCTATTACTTCCAGCTGATCCAGTGTCTGGCGCGGCATTTCAAATTCGATATCGAACAACCGCTTGCCGAGCTGACCGAGGAGCTCAGACAGATCATCCTCTACGGCAGCGGCGACGAGGTGATCGAGTTCAGTTATCTGGACGGACGCGGCGGCACCAGCAAACGCCGTCACCGCTTCGAGGGCATCATCCCCAACATGGAACGCCGCTACCGCGAGACCGAGTCGAACACGGTGCGCGAAGAACTGGCCAAGTATCTCAGCTTGCGCCCCTGCGGCGACTGTGACGGCACGCGGCTGAACGAGGGCGCGCGCCACGTGTTCGTCGACGAGCGCAGCTTGCCGGAGCTGACCTCGTTGTCGGTCGGCGCGGCCGGACGTTTCTTCGCCGATCTCGAGCTGCCCGGCTGGCGGGGAGAGATCGCCGGCAAGATCGTCAAGGAGATCGGGGATCGCCTCAGTTTCCTGGTGGACGTGGGACTCGATTATCTCTCCCTGGACCGCAGCGCGGAGACGCTCTCCGGCGGCGAGGCCCAGCGCATCCGGCTGGCGAGTCAGATCGGCTCTGGTCTGGTCGGTGTCATGTATATCCTCGACGAACCCTCGATCGGCCTCCACCAGCGCGACAACCAGCGCCTTCTGAACACGCTGTTGCAGCTGAGGGACCTGGGTAACACGGTGATCGTGGTAGAACACGACGAGGAAGCGATCGCCGCCGCCGACCACGTGCTCGACATCGGCCCCGGCGCCGGCGTCCACGGCGGGCAGATCGTGTCCCAGGGCACACCGAAGCAGGTGATGGCTGATCCGGCTTCCCTGACCGGGCAGTATCTCTCGGGCCGGCGCAGCATCCCGGTCCCGGCCACCCGCAGCGGACCGGAGAAGAAGCGAGAAATCCGGATCCGCGGAGCGCGCGGCAACAATCTCAAGGACCTGGATGTTTCCATCCCGCTCAGCCTGATGACCTGCGTCACCGGGGTCTCGGGATCGGGCAAATCGACCCTGATCAACGACACCCTGTATCTGGCGGCGGCCGAGCACATCAACGGCTCGGCGACCAATCCCGCCCCCCACGCAGCGATCGATGGGCTGGACAAGGTCGACCGGGTGATCGACATCAGCCAGAGCCCGATCGGCCGCACCCCCAGATCCAATCCCGCCACCTATAGCGGCCTTTTCACGCCCATCCGCGACCTGTTCGCCGGCACCGCCGAGGCCCGCTCCCGGGGCTACAAGCCGGGCCGCTTCAGTTTCAACGTCAAGGGCGGTCGCTGCGAGGCCTGCCAGGGCGATGGCGTGATCAAGGTGGAAATGCATTTTCTGCCGGACATCTACGTCGCTTGCGACGTGTGCAAGGGCAAGCGATACAACCGGGAGACCCTGGAGATCCGTTACAAGGGCAGCAATATCCACGAGGTCCTGGAGATGACCGTCGAGGACGCGCTGGAATTCTTCCGCAACGTGCCGGTCATCAAGCGCAAGCTGCAGACCCTGATGGACGTGGGTCTGTCCTATGTGCGCCTGGGCCAGAACGCGACCACGCTATCCGGCGGCGAGGCCCAGCGGGTCAAGCTGGCCAAGGAACTGTCGAAGCGGGATACCGGCAAGACCCTTTACATACTCGACGAGCCCACTACCGGCCTGCATTTTCACGATATCGCCCAGCTGCTGCACGTGCTCCACCGGCTCCGCGATCACGGCAACACGGTGGTCGTCATCGAACACAACCTGGATGTCATCAAGACCGCCGACTGGATCATCGATCTGGGCCCCGAGGGCGGCGACGGCGGCGGCGAGGTCATCGCCACAGGTACGCCCGAGGATGTGGCGGCGATGGAGAGTTCCTACACGGGTCAATTCCTCAAACGTGTACTCGAGCGTGCGGCCAGCCCGCCCGAGTCGAAACGCAGGGCCTGAAACCTCCCGGATCTGTCGCTGCGGCGCCGCAGGCAATACCCCGCGCGCTATCCTAGAATCTTTATTCCGATTCGCCGCGGCGATCCGGGGCGCGAGGGGGACCATGATGGGCAGACTCTTTTTGGGCAGCGTCCTGGCGGCTGTCGCCATGTTCATGTGGGGATTCGTGTTCTATGTCGCCAGTCCGGCCATGGACGCGGCTGTCCGCAGCGTGGAGGACGACGCCGCGACCCAGGCGATGCTGCGGCAACATTTCAACGAATCCGGCACCTACTTCATCCCGGGACCCGATCTGCCGGAGGAGGAACTCGGCAAGCTGCACCAGGCGGGGCCGCTGGCCATGGTCACCATCCGGCAGGAAGGTGCGCCGCCGATGGACCCCATGGTGCTGATCTGGGGCTTCGTCCATCAGTGGATCATCTGCCTGCTGCTGGGTCTGCTGCTGCTGAAGGCGGCGCCGGCCCTGGCCGGTTACTGGTCCCGGGTCGGGTTCCTGGCCCTGGCCGGTTTCACCGCGGCACTCTTCATCGACTACGGAACGACGATCTGGTGGCTCGCCGATCGCAGTTTCGCTCTGACCAATCTGGTCCACGACACCGCGGCATGGGCGGTGGCGGGGCTGGTGCTGGCGTGGAAGCCGGGCGGAGTGGCGGCCGGCAGCTAGAAGCCGGCGGCCTGCCCGTCCTTGCGAGACTCCGATGCGCCGTAATAGACCCCCTGCCGGTGGTCGCGCATGATCGCCTGGTAGCCCCCGAAACCGCCGGGATCCGACCCCAACCTGTGTCCCATGCTGCGCAATCGGTTGATGGTCTCCAGCGGAAAACCGGTCTCCAGATAGACGATGCCGCCGTCCCGCATGCGCTCGCTGGTGGGACGGAAGGTGCCGTCGTTCCTGGTCTCGTTGGCGGGCTGGCTCGATCCGCCGTGTCGGACCCGGGGGGCATCGCCGGCTTCCTGGAGATTCATGCCGAAGTCGATCAGGTTGATCAGGATCTGTACGTGGCCCTGGGGCTGCATGGCGCCACCCATGACGCCGAAGCTGAGCCAGGGCTTGCCGTCTTTGGTCACGAAGGCCGGGATGATGGTGTGGAACGGCCGCTTGCCGGGCGCGTAGATGTTCGGATGCCCGTCCTCGAGACTGAACAGCTCGCCCCGATCCTGCAGGATGAAACCCAGACCGGCCGGCGTCATGCCGGAACCCATGCCGCGGTAATTGCTCTGGATCAGAGACACCATATTGCCGTCGGCATCCGCGGTGGTCAGATAGATGGTGTCACCCCGTTCCAGTCGCTCGTCGCCGGCCGGGTAGGATTTTGCCGCCCGTGACGGCTCGATCAGCGCGCGTCGTTCGGCAGCGTATTCCTTCGAGATCAGCCACGCGACCGGGACCTCTGAAAACTCCATGTCGGCGTAGAAGCGGGCCCGGTCCTCGAACGCCAGCTTCTTGGCCTCCACCAGGACATGGATGTATTCAGGACTGCCGAAACCCATGGACGCGATGTCGAAACCTTCGAGGATGTTCAGCATCTGCAGGGCGGCGATGCCCTGGCCATTGGGCGGCAGTTCAAAGACTTCGTAGCCCCGATAGTTGGTGGAGACCGGCTCGATCCATTCCGAGCGATGGCCGGCCAGGTCCTCGTAGCTGAGGAAACCACCGTTCTCCTGCATATAGCGGGCAATCGCCCTGGCCATCTCGCCCTTGTAGAAGACGTCCCGGCCTCCCCTCGCGATCTTCTCATAGGTATCCGCCAGGGCCGGATTGCGGAACACGTCGCCCTTGCCGGGGGCACGGCCGCCGGGAGCGAAGATCTCCTTGAATCCCGGATAGCGCGAGAGCCGGGTAACGCTGCGCTGCCAGTAATAGGCGATGACCTCGGTCACCGGGAATCCCTCCCGGGCGTAACGGATCGCCGGGTCGAGAATTTCGGTCATGGGCAGCCGGCCGTGACGTTTGTGCAGCTCGAACCAACCGTCGACGGTCCCGGGGACGCTCACGGGCAGCGGTCCGTAGCGCGGGATCGCCTCGAATCCGTTGTCCCGGAAATATTGCAGCGTCAGGGACTTCGGTGAACGGCCGCTGGCGTTAAGACCGCTCAATTTCTGCTCGCCGGCATCCCAGACTATGGCGAACAGGTCGCCGCCGATGCCGTTGCCGGTGGGTTCCATCAAACCCAGCGCCGCGTTGGCGGCGATCGCCGCATCGACGGCGCTGCCGCCCGCGCGCAGGATCTCCAGCGCGATCTGGGTCGCCAGGGGATGGCTGGTGGCCGCCATGCCCCGGGTCGCGATCACCTCGGAACGGGTGGTGAAGGATTTGTCGGTGATGCGGTCGGCGCCGATGGACATGGGGCTTACCAGGACGAGGATGATGATTCCAATGATACGGAAGACGGCGCGG
>CBDTYJ010000201.1:0-5114 GCA_965364575.1 uncultured Gammaproteobacteria bacterium | reverse complement strand
CAGAGGGTAGCTGGGTGCCCTGGCCGTGGCTCTACGATTTCATGATGGCGAAGATCGTCGTCGCGGTCATGTTCGTCACCGGCGCCACCGATCCCGGACCGATCCTCGCACACATCCCGGTATTCTGGGTCTACATCAACGTCCTGCTGATGCTGTTGATCGCCAGGCAGCTGGATCTGGATTATCTGTCGACGCTGCTGGCGGCGCTGGGTATCGCCCTGCTGCCGTTGATGCAGGCTCTGCACGCGACCGGTCTGATCGACCATCATTTCGTCGAACTGACCTTCATCCTGCTGGTCACCCTGGGAGGTCTGCGTTGGTTCGCGGATCCGGCCAGTGTCGCCCGGGCCGGATTCCTCGGTTTCGTACTGGGGATCGCACCCGGTTTCCACAACGCGCTCTTCATACTGCAGATTCCGGTGCTGGTGGCGCTGTATCTTTGCTGGTCCCGCGGTCTGGGCTGGTCCCGATCCGGCGTGGCCTGGTTCGCCGCCGGCCTGGTGCTGGGAACGATCCTGATATTGCTCGGATCGGAGCCGTTCTGGCAGGGAATGTTCGCCTATTACTATCTGTCGTCATTCCACCTCTACGTCGCCGTATGCACCGCAGTGCTGATGCTCTTGGCCGCGAGCCGTGATTTTTCCATGCGCTGGCTGGCGGTGTGCGGCGCGACGGCTTTATTGATGGCCCTGCCGCTGATCGGCCAGGCCGTCTCGATGGGAGCCTTCCTGCAGAAGGACATCGCGCGCTTCGATGTCATAGTCGAGACTGAATCGCTGTTTTCCGCCATCGCGCGCAATCCCAAGGCCTACTTCGTCAACTATTACACGCTGCTGTTGCTGCTTACGCCCTTGTTGTTCCTCGGCCTGGTGTCAGCGGTGGTCCGCGGCATGGATCGTCAGCGCGTCTTCTTCGGCGCCATGGGTCTTTTGTGTCTGTCCCTGTTCTTCATGCAGCTGCGGCTGAAGTATTTCGGCATCTGCTTCCTGGTGTTGAGCCCCCTGTTGATCGCGAGATGGTGGGCGGACCGGATCGGCCGCTGGCCGCTCTGGCTGAGCGGGGCGCTGGTGGCGTTCTTCGGCGTGGCCTATGCCGGCCCGGTGATCAACCGGATCAATCTCAACTGGCCGATCGGGCTCGACAGTCAGTACGGGCTCGTCCGCGAGGCCCTGCTTCCTCTGCAGGAGGTCTGCGCCGAGGATCCCGGCGTGGTGCTCGCCTACAACGACCTCGGCAATTACATCCGTTATCACACGGAGTGCAGCGTCGTCGCCAACAATTTCCTGCTCACCGCGCAGCATCAGGAGAAGATCGCCGAACTCGATGGACTATTCAGCCTGGAGATTGACGAATTGTCCGCGCGCCGACCGGATATCAAATATCTGTTGTTGAGTTTCCCCAAGCTGCTGTTGAATCGGGCCGACGGCAGCGTCGTGCTCATGTCCCGCCAGGACATGGAGGTCATCAACGCCGGCTGGCCGCTGATGGTCAAGGTCCTGCTGGACGATGATTACGGGCAGGATCGCCTGGAGCTGATCTTCCAGAAACGGGTCACCACCGAGGACGACGAGATCGCCCTGGTCAAGCTGCTCAAGGTGAAGGCCGGACCGCCGGAGGGCGAGTAGAGATCAGTCGGCAGCCAGGCCTAAACCGGTTCTTCCGTCTCAGTCCGCCGTCGATCGGGACGTCCGGCTTCGGGTGGCGCCTCGGTGCCGAGCAGCCGCGATTCGATCCGCCGGATCCGCTCCAGCGACATCTCCGAAAGCTGTCGGTTGAAATTGATCAGGTCGGCGAGCAGTCCGAACATCAATGACAGCCCGCCGAGGATGATCAGGATCGCGCCCGCGATCAGGGACTGGATCTTCCCTTCGCCGCTGCCGGCGAGATAAAAGAACAGGAAGCGGATCAGCGGGATGCTGCCGATGAACATCATCGTCACGCCGAAATAGAAATACAGGCGCAAGGGCTGGTACATGGCATAGATCCGCAGCATGGTCGCCCCGGATTTGGCCAGGAACTGGGGGATGCTCCGGAACAGCCGGGACGGTCGCGTGACCGTGTTGACCTGGATCGGGACGGCCTTGACCGCATAGTGCTTGCGTCCGGCCTGGATCAGCGTCTCGATGGTGTAGCTGAAGGTGGAGACGATGTTCATGTCCAGCGCAGCCTTGCGAGAGAAGGCGCGGAAACCGCTGACGGCATCGGGTATCTCCAGGTCCGATAGCCGCGCTACCGCGGCGCTGCCGATTCGCTGCATGAGTTTCTTGGACCAGGAGAATCCCGCCACGTCTGCGGTCTGCCGGTCGCCGATGACGATATCGGCGTCGCCATCCAGGATCGGCTGGATCAGGCGCGGGATCTCGCTGCCGGGATACTGGCCATCGCCGTCGGTGTTGACGACGATATCGGCGCCCATGCGGACGGCTGCGTCCATGCCGGCACGGAAGCTCCGCGCCAGACCCCGGTTCCTGCGGCTGCTGATCACATGATCGGCGCCACACTCGCGGGCGACGTCGGCGGTCCGGTCGGTGGAGCCGTCGTCGATGACGAGGACTTCCACGGTGTCGACGCCAGGGATGGATCGGGGGATCTCCGCCAGCACCGACGGCAGGGTCTCCTGTTCGTTGAAGCAGGGGATCTGAACGACGAGTTTCATCTTGGCTCAAGGCTCCCGGAGTTTCCGCTCCACATCATACAGGGGCCGCGGATCGCGGAGCGTCGAGGGCTGCACAGGGCGCCGATGGGAGGATGATCCGGCATCATCGCGATGGCATCGGTTCGAGCCTGACGGAACCGTCCTCGTCTTCCGCTACCCGTATCAGCTCGCCCCGGAAATCTTCGCCGAGCAAGCGGCTCAGCCGCGCGTCCAGCTCATCGCTGACCATGGGGAACCAGAGCACGCGATATCCGCGCCATCTCTCCAGTAGCTCGCGGTCCGATTCTCCGAGGAAGGAATCTGACGACTCGATGAAGGCCGGCGTCGGCGCCAGCTGAAAACGCAGCACGCGTCCGCCGAAGCCGTTCGGGTTATCCACCGGCAGAAAGACCCAGACCGGTTCGGGCCCGGCTTGATCCCGAATCGATGCCGCCGTCGCTTCGGTCTGCAGGCGGACGGCTATTTCGGGATTGGGAGTATAGAGAGGCCGCGCGTAAGGCGTCTCCGCGACCATCAATGCGGCCAGGCCCAGCGCGAACATGCCGGCAGGAAGGGAAACGGCATCGCCGCCGCCATCCGGGTGGCGTTGAGCGACCGGCTGGCCGATGCCGGGCAGCAATGGGGCAAAGGCGACGATCAACAAGGGCAGCGCCACGGAATGGACATAGCGGACATAGGAGGAAAGCAACAGACCTCGTTCCCCGAAGGCGTGCTGATAGCCGTAATACAGCCCGCCGATGTAGGCCACGGCCGTGCCGACCAGGCCCAGCCCCACCAGGCTCCAGGTCCAGCGTGGCTCGCCGCGGGTCAGTAACCCTATCTGTACCGCATACCAGACGACGAAGACGACCAGCAGCCAGAAAGTCGTGAGCCGGAAACGATCTTCGAACAAGGGCATGATCGGATAACTGAAGGCGTTGAAACGGGCCGACACGGCATCCTTGGTGATCTGCTGGTGGAAGAAGACCTCCCGGAATCGATTCGCCACCTCGACCTTTTCTTCGTCCGAGAGGGCGCTCCCGCCTTCCACCAGTCCGCTGGCGACACCGCTCAGCGACTGGTCGTCCCGGGGCGCACCGATGGCGTCCCGGTTCCACTTCCAGGTCTGCACGGACACTGCTGCGGGTGCCATGAGCACGATAGCCAGCAGGGCGGCCATGCCCAGCGCCGGCGCAAACCGGCCGCCCTGGGCGATGCTCCGCCTCAGCTGGAGCATGGCGATGATGCCGGCAGCCGCGAGGGCGAAAGCGAAGCCCACGTCCTTGATCAGCGCCAGCACGGTCAGCGGGAAGACAAAGATCAGGGCGCGCCTGAAACTGGCGGGCGGGTCGGCGACGGCGCAGAGGATCGTGCCGACGAACCAGGTGCCGATGACGTGGTCCACGTACAGGCTGGCCACGCCATGTCCGAAGTTCAGAAGTGCCACCATGCACAAGAGAGTCACGCCCAGGATCCATCCGACCTGGTGCCATGTCAGCCGATGCCAGAGCACCACCAGAGGTGTGAACAGCAGCACGAATTGACCCAGATAAGCGGCGCCGTCGCTGGGCTCGGCGATGATCCCGAAAGCGTATTGCCACAAGGGCGCCGCCGGTGGATACCGCGGGTGCATGGAATTCGTGTCCGGGCCCCAGAACGCGTCCAGGGCGCTCATGTCGCGGAAGAATATCCCCCAGTGGGCATATTCGTCGTAATAGAAGAATGAGCTGTCGCCGTGCAGCAGCCAGAACAAGACGCTCAGGACGACCAGCATGCCGTAGCCCGTCGGCACGACGCGGGCTGCGTCACCCCTGAACATGGCCAACCCTTGCCGGCCGAGAAGCACGAGGCCGAGCACCCAGATCAGAACGCAGGTCCACCACAACATCCCGACCAGACCGCCGACGAAGGCGACGATGATCCAGCCGGAGATGGCCAGCAGCAGGCCGGTGGCGGGGGCAAACCGGAATCGGTGCTGCAGCCAGAAAGCGAAGCCCAGCAGCGGCAGCAGACTCAAAAGGGCCATGAAGTCCTCCCTGAAGCAGCGCGTATCATGTCACATCCATACCTGGTCGACATGGCCGGGCTCACAGATTGAGAGCTCGCTCACGTGGCCGGTCGCGCACCCGCCCGGTCAGCGCGTCCCGAACAGCATGGTCACGTTGATCCGCCGGTTCTCGAAGCCGGGCCGGAACCGGAAATCGTCGGTCTTGTGGACCAGGTTGGAGTTGAACATCACGAGCCGGTTACAGCGGTGGGGCACGATGACCCGGTCGTCGCCGGCGACATAGGGATCGAGCACCTCGGGCCGGTTGTTGTACTCGTGGAAATTCCAGTCCCTGGGCGCCTCCCTCAGCGAGACGATCAGGCCGCCGGATTCCGGGTCGAGGTTGGCCTCATCAGGCGTCAGCCAGAAGTTCAGATTGACCGCCGCCGGGTCGGCATGGGCGGTGATCCCGGCCATGGACTGGTCGTAGAT
>CBDTYJ010000200.1:0-5171 GCA_965364575.1 uncultured Gammaproteobacteria bacterium | reverse complement strand
GGACCGGATCACGCCCTTTTTCTTGCGCAGTGCCTTCATCAGCGCCAGATCGGCGCCGTCGTCGGGCACCACGGCGGTAATGAGCTTGCACGGCTCACCGGGTATCCCGGGCGCGGGCAACCCGGTGCCGGTCATCGGGGCTCGCTCCATCGGCCGGCCTCCTTCAGCTTCTCGATGATGGCATCCGGCACGTAGGCGGCGAGCTTCTCGATCGGCGTCATGTACATCATCCCGGAGCCTGCCCGATCAAGTTCTCCCGCCTTGAACATGGCTTCGAACACGATGTCCCGCTGTTCCGTCGACACCAGCACGCTGATCACGGTCTTTTCCGTCTCCACCGCGACCCCCAAAGCCCCCAACCGTTCGCGGGCGCCATAGCCCCGCGCGCCGTGGCCCATGGCGAATTTCGAGCCGGCGTTTCTCGCCGCCAGCAGCATCTTCTCCGCGGCATCGGAATTACTGTTGACCACACAGGTGATCATCCACACGTCGGTCAGATAGGTAATCTCGCTCATAGGACCGCCTGGACCTCTTGCTCGGGACTGGGTGTCTGGGTCTCGGCCGCCGCCCTGGCCTGCCGCTTGACCTGATAGCGGGACCAGAGCCCGCTGAGCATCACCGTGATGATCGGGCCGATCGACGCCATACAGAGGATGCCGAAGCCTTCTATCGCCTGGGTCGCGTTGCCGAAGCCCAGACCCATGGCCAGCACCAGCGGCACGGTGACCGGGCCGGTGGTCACGCCGGCGCTGTCCCAGGCGACATTGACGAAGGTCTCGCTGGATATGAGCGTCAGCAGGATGGCAACCAGATATCCCGGGATGATCATCCACACGAGCGGCCAGTCGAAGATCAGCTTGCATAAGCCGATGGCGATGCCGAAGGCGACACCCGTGGACACGGCATTGATGAGGGTCTTTTTCTTGAACACGCCCTGGGTCAGCTGTTCCGTCGTGGCGCCCAGGGCGTTCAGGGCCGGTTCAGCGATGGTGGCGCCGAAGCCCAGGAACCAGGCGAAGGCGATGGCGATAGTGAGGCCGACGGCGGGCACGTAGATGGGAGACCGGGGCGCGCCCTCGATCTCCATAAAGGCGGACGGCACCATGCCGCCGGCGGCACCGCCCAGCTTGGAGAGACCGTAGGTGAGGCCGACATTGAAGATGCACATGCCGAGCACGGTCAGACCGATGCCGTAGAACACCTCGCCGCTGTTTTTCAGCTTCTCGCGCAGGATCAGCTTCTGGACCAGGAACAGGAAGATGACCAGCGGCAGGATGGCCCGCACACCCAGCACGACCTCCTGCCCCGGACTGGTCTCGTACCAGGCCGGCACCGCATCGCTGACGGTGTCCGCGGCCTGAGCCGCCGCGGCGATTATCTCGGCCGGCGACACCGTGGTGGTGACATAGAGGATCAGCAACAGGACGCCGAGTATCGGGAATAGCGAGGCCAGCGTGACGATGCCGAATCCGGACAGGCCCGAACCACCCCTGCCGGCCGCCGTGGCGATGCCGATGCCCAGGGACAGCACCAGCGGCACCGTCACCGGGCCGGTCGTGACCGCGCCTGCATCCCAGGCCAGGCCGAGGGTCGCGGTCAGGTCGGGATCGGTCGACATGTATACCGTCACCGCCAGCACCGGCGCCAGCGCCAGATAGATCAGGGGCTTGAGGCTCCAGCCGTAAAGGAACCTGAGCGTGCCGAGCACCGCGGCCATCCCCACCGCCGCGCCGACGACCAGTACCAGGGTGCCCGACCAGTTATTGAGCAGGGCGTAGAGATAGGGCGCCCGTTCGACCGATACGTTGGAACCGGCCGCCTGCAGGGCACCGATGGCCGGCTCGGCGAAAGTCACACCGATTCCCAGAAGCAGGGTGACGAACAGGACCACGGGCAGGGGCGATCGTCGCGGCAGACCGCTGCCGATCAGCTCGCCGAGGGGCATCAGCCCGAGCTTGAGCCCTTCCATGAAGAACATCAGGCCGACCATGACGGCGAACAGGCCGCCCATAACCAGCCAGGAGTCCTCGACCAGCTGTTCCAGGATCAGCAACTGGAACAGCGCGAGATAGAGCGCCAGCGGCACCACCGCCCTGAGCTGCTCCATCAGGCGCACCCGGACATAGGGCTCGATCAGTGCGACCGCCTCGGCCCCGGACAACTCGATCGGCTTCTCGACGATGGGGATCAGGTTGCCGTCGGCGTCCCGTTCGGGAACGGGCACGATGTCGTTGAAGCTGATCTCGTTGAACCGGGCGCCTACAGCCTGTTGGAAGTCCGAGAACCGGAACGTCTCTGACATGTATTCGATCTCCCCGCGCCGGGTCGTCTGGCGGTGGGATTATAGCCCAATCATTCCATCACTCCGGGCCCGGATATGGGAGCGCTACGCGCGGCCCTATCGCCGATGGCCAGCGGCTCCTTATGGCAGCGCTCAGAGGAAGGAATCATTCCAGCCGGCTGCGCTGCCAGTCGTCGGTGGGCTCGTTCAGGCGCAGAGTGATGACCATGGCATCATCCTCCTCGCTGAAGTGGCTGGCGAACCCCAGCTTCTTCGCAAGCTTCAGCATGGGCCGGTTGTCCGGCAGCACGGTGCCGCGCAAGACCAGGGTCCCGCGACGCCGGGCGTATTCGATCATCTTCTCCAGCAGCAGCCGGCCCAGACCTTCACCGCGCATGTCGTCGTCGACGATGATGGCGAACTCGGCGCTGACGTTGTCGGGATCGGTCCAGGCGCGGACGACGCCCAGGGTCTCGGGATTGCCCTTTTCGTCTTGTGCTGTGGCGATAAATGCCATCTCGCGGGAGTAGTCGATCTGGGTGGCCTGGGCCAACTCCAGACGGGTGAAGCTCGATCGCGGCTGGAAGAAGCGGAAGCGGATGGCTTCCGGGCTGAGGCGCTGGACGAAAGCGGCGTGAGCCGGCGCATCTTCGCCGCGGATGGGCCGCAGGAGGATCTGGCGGCCGGAACGCGCCAGGGTCACCGTCTCCTCCAGCTCTGCCGGATAAGGGATGATAGCGAACTCGGCCGGCGCCCCGAGGGCAGTCTTCGCATCGAGCGCGAGGATGCCGTCGCGGTTGACGATCAGCGGGTTGATCTCCAGCGCCACGATCGCAGGCACGTCCACGACGAGTTGGCTGAGCCGGACCAGCATCCCGGCGAGGGTACCGCGATCACGGTCCGCGTCTGCGCTATATGCGTCGATGACGCGCCCGGCGTGGGTGGAGTCGATGAGGATCCGTGCCAGATTGGCGTTCATCGGTGGCAATCCGACCTGCCTGTCGGCCAGGGCGCTGGCCGGGTTGCCGCCGGCGCCGAAGAACAGCAGCGGGCCGAACACCCGGTCCCGGGTGATGCCCATGCTCAGTTGCAGCGAGTTCAGACCCCGACGCATGCGCTGGAGTTTGAATCCCTGGACTGGCAAATCGGGGTGGCGGGCCCGGGCAGCCTCAGTCAGGGCCCCGGCGGTTTCCTCGAGTTCCCGGACCGATCCCAGATCCAACGCGACAAATCGCTCGCTCGATCCGGGCATGCCGATGTTGGCGGCGAAGTCGGCGCCCAGGTCAGCAAAGGGCCGGCAGACCGCTTCGTTGAGGATCTTCAGGGCATAGGGTGGTGCCAGCCCGGTCGCCCGGGACCGCAGCTCAGCGACGCCGTCCGCATAACGGCTCTCCGCGACCGGAATACCCGCCGCTTCTATCAGGCGCATGGATTCCTGGTCGCTGAGCAGTCGCCGCCCGGCGTTGACCGCGTCGCCGATGAGCGCCCATGCAGTGGTGAGATCGCATTGTGTGTCCTCAGGCCCGGGCGACGAGGGTAGCTGCGCGAGCTGTTCCTGATTGCGGCGATACTCGTTCATGTGGATGAACGCATCCACCGCCTGTTCCGGCGTATCGAAGGTTGGGATTCCGGCATCATCGAAGGCTTCTCGCGCCGTCTGTGCGCTACCCTCGCCCATCCAGGTGGTTAATACTGGCTTGCTCGCCGCCAAAGCCGCCGGGATGATCGCTTCAGCAGTAGCCAGGGACGGGCTGACCCGGACAGGCACGTGTATGACCAGCGCCGCATCGACGCCCGGGTCCGCCAGCAGGATCTCGAGAGCTTCTACAAAACGCTGCGGTCTGGCGATGGCGAACAGATTGACCGGATTGATACTCCGGTAGACGGGCGCGATGCCTTCCCCGATCGCCTCGATCGTCGATGGGCTCAACTCGGCCAGTCGGCCACCGCTGCGGATCAGGTGATCGGTAGCGAGGATCGCCGGCCCCGAGCCATTGCAGACCACTGCGAGGCGGTCACCGCGCAGTTTGCGCATATGGATCAGTGTCTCCAGCGCATTGTAGATTTCGTCGGTGCGCTCGACCCTGAGCACGCCGGCCCGGCGGAGTGCTGCGTCATAAACCAGGTCGCCGTCGCGCAATCCGGGTGGGACTGCTTCCGGCTCTTCGCCAGGCTGGGTGACACGCCGGCTCTTCATCACGATGACCAGCTTGCCTCGCGCCGCCGCGCGCAACGCGGAGACGAAGCGGTGACCCGAGGACAGGTGCTGGACGTGCAGCAGGATCGCGCGCGTATGGACGTCATCGGCCAGATACTCGACCACGTCGGCGATATCGATATCCAGGCTCTCTTCAAGTGTAGTGACGTGTGACAGACCGAGACCGCGGCCCTGTGCCCAATCCACCAGCGCCAGCCCCAGCACCGCCGATTGACCGACAAAGGCGACGTTGCCGGCCGGCACCGTGGTGTGGGCATAGCTGGCGTTGAGCCGCTTGCCCGGGACGATCACGCCCATGCAATTCGGGCCCATGATCCGCATGTCGTGAGGCCGGGCCGCCTCCCAGGCGGCTTCCTTGAGGGTCTTGCCACTCTCCAGACGGATGCCGAGGAGACTGTGGGCGAATTCCATCGCGCCACCAAGACGGCCGGGTACCAGGGGCGCCGGCAGAGACAAGCCGCCCATCACGATCAGGACGGCGTGGACGCCTTTCTCGCCGAGTTCGCCGACGATCTCCGGCGTGGCGCCCGGTGACGTTGTGATGACGGCGAGATCCGGCGCTTCCGGGAGGTCGGCGATGCTGCTGTAGCGGGGCAGGCCGAGGATCCGTTTGCCCCCATGCCGGTTGACCGCCATCAGCGTGCCGGGGAACCCCGCGTCGATAAGATTCTG
>CBDTYJ010000199.1:0-5190 GCA_965364575.1 uncultured Gammaproteobacteria bacterium | reverse complement strand
TCGACCAGGCCATCGATCTGTACCGGCGCTTCCTGGCGGAGAATCCGGACGGCGAAGAGGCGGTCCGCGCCCGTTACCAGCTGTCACGGGCCCTCGAACTGGGCGGTGATACCGAGGCCGGACTGGCGACCCTGGACGAACTGGTCGCAGACGGCGGTGACGGTCCCCTTCTGGCCGAAGCGCAATTCCGTCGCGGCGAGACCTTGTTCTCGCGCAAGGACTGGTACGGCGCGCAACAGGCCTATGCAGAGGTCATCGCCCTGGGCGACGGGCCGTTCACCGAGCAGGCCTATTACAAACACGGCTGGTCCCAGTTCAAACAGGGGATGCACGAGGAGAGTCTCAACTATTTCTTCGCAGTGCTCGATGAGCATCTTCAGGACCGGCCCACCGCGGCCGAGATGGCCACCATGGATCGGCCGGACCGGGAGCTGACCGACGACTCCCTGCGTGCCGTATCGATCGGTTTCACCTATTTGGATGGCGCCGAGTCCCTGCAGTCCTATCTCGCCGCCCGGGCCCGGCCGACCCCCTACGACGGGCTGGTCTACGAGAGCCTGGGAGCGCTGTATCTGGAGCAGGAGCGGTACCAGGATGCGGCCGCCACATTCGAAGCTTTCGTCGTCACCCATCTGGACAGCGACACGGCGCCCGGCATGCAGGCGCGGGTGGCCGACGCCTACGCGGCCGGCAAGTTCCCGGCCCGGGTGCTGGAAGCCAAGCGCGAATACGCCGAACGCTTCGGCATCGGCGGCGGCTACTGGGCCGACCGGGACCCGGCCTCCCAGCCCGATGACTGGGCCTATCTGCGTGAGACCCTGGATCAGCTGGCCCGTCATTACCACGCCATGGCTCTGGAAAGCAGCGACCCGGCGGACTATGACGAAGCGGCGCGCTGGTATGACGAATGGCTGATGGCATTCCCGGACGACGAGACCGCAGCGGAACATCGCTTCCTGCTGGCCGAAGTCCTGTTCGAGGCCGGGCGCTACGAGGAAGCAGCGCGTACCTACGAACACGCCGCCTACGGATACGGCCCCCACGAGCACGCCGCTGAAAGCGGTTATGCGGCTCTGCTGGCGTGGCGTGAGCAGGCCGGCGTCGATCCGGCCGGTGGCTGGGAGGCCATGGCGGTGGAGAGTTCGCTGCAGTTCGCGGATGCCTTCCCGGAACACGAGCAGGCGATACCGGTGCGCACCGACGCCGCCCGGGTCCTGTTCGAAAGCGGTGACCTGGATCGAGCTGTCGCCCAGGCCCGGATCATCGTGGAGTCACCGGTCCCGGCGGCGCCGGAATACCAGCGCACGGCCTGGCTGGTCATCGGCCATGCCAGCTTCGATCGTCAGGATTTCGTCAGCAGCGAAGGCGCCTACGTCGCCGTCCTCGGGATCCTCGAGGACGACGATGAGGAGCGCCCGAAAGTCCGCGAGCGGCTCGCAGCGAGCATCTACAGTCAGGCGCAGGCCGCTGCGGCCGCCGGCGACGTGGATGCGGCAGTGGCCCATTACCAGCGGGTCTACGCAGCGGTACCCGACAGCGAGACAGCAGCGGTGGCCGACTACGACGCCGCGGTGCTCCTGATGCAGTCAGGCGCCTGGCAGCGTTCGGTGGACGCCATGCAGACCTTCCGCGGCCGTTACCCCGGGCATCGATTCCAGGAGCGGGTGACCATCAACCTTGCCTCCGCCCTGATGGAGACCGGCGATCGCCGCCAGGCCGCGGACGAGCTGGTGGCCATCGCCGGGCTGGATTCCCAGGAACCGGAGGTGCGCCGCGCCGCGCTGTGGGAGGCGGCGGGTCTGATGCAGGAGGCGCAGGATCTGAGCGGCGCCGCGGCGACCTGGCAACGTTACGTGGAGACCTACCCACTGCCGCTGGATCAGGCGATGCAGGCGCGCCACACCCTGGCCGAGATCTCCCGGCAGCAGGGTGACGCGGCGAAGACGATTTTTTGGTTGGAGGCCCTGGTGGCGGCGGATGCGGACTCGGGAGAGGCGCGCACCGAACTCAGCCGCACCCTCGCTGCCAGGGCCACCATTGAACTCGTGCGGCCACAACGGATGGCATTCGAGTCGATCAGCCTGACCGCGCCGCTGGATGCCTCGCTGAAGCGCAAGAAGTCGGCGATGGAAGCTGCATTGGCAGGCTATGGCCGCGCGGCCGATTACGGCATCAGCGACGTGGTCACCGAATCCACCTACCGGATCGCGGAGATCTACCACCAGTTCGGCAGCGCGCTGATGGAATCCGAACGACCGGCGGATCTGGATGCGGCCGCGCTCGAGGAATACGAGATTCTGCTCGAGGAGCAGGCCTTCCCCTTCGAGGAGCAGGCCATAGCCATCCACGAGTCCAACGCCGCGCGTACCCGGGACGGTGTCTACGACACCTGGGTGATCCGCAGCTTCGAGGAACTGGCACAGCTGGTCCCGGGCCGCTACGCGCGAGAGGAAATGGGAGAGCGACTTGTCCTGCGCATCGACTAAACGCGCCCGTCGGCTGGTCCCGGCCCTGATCTGTCTGGGCCTCGGTCTGCTTGCGGGTTGCGCCAGCACCGGGCCGCGGCCCGAGTCCGGGAGCAGTGCCGATGCCGCCGCCGAGCGACGTTACCAGCAGGCCCTGGACGCCATCCGCGATGGCGATCCCGAGCGGGCCGAGAACCTGCTGCTGGAGATCATCCGGGATTACCCCGAGCTGGACGGACCACGGCTCAATCTGGCCATCCTTTATGCCGCTGACGAGCGCGAGCCGGAGGCCCGTGCTCTGGTGCAAGAAGTGTTGACCCATGATCCGGACGACGCGGTCGCCTGGCATCAGCTCGGCATCCTCGAGCGCCGTTCCGGCGAGTTCGAGGCCGCCGCCGGGGCTTACCAGCGCGCTCTGGAATTGAGTCCGGACTATGGACTGGCCCACCGCAACCTCGGCGTGTTGCTCGATCTGTACATGGGCCAGCCGGAGCAGGCGCTGGTCCATTACGAACGCTATCTGGAACTCGAAGGACCCGATCCGGAGGTGGAGCGATGGGTCACGGAACTGGAAATACGGCTCGGTCTGCCGGTCACCTCGAGGGTAGCGGAACGATGAGATACCGAACCGTCTTGTTGACGATTATTGCGATCACGGCGCTGGGCCAGGCCCGGGCCGAGGACACGGTCAAGCTGGAGACCAGTACGGTCACCGGCAACCGTGAGCTGCCGAAGGTCATGGTCATCGTGCCATGGAAAAAGGCCGCGCCGGGTGACATACCGGGGCGGCCGGTCGAGAGTCTGCTGGACGAAGCCGTCGCGCCGGTGGAGCGCGAAGTGTTCCGGCTCAGGCTCGCCTATTACCGCGATCTCCAGTCGGAGGAAGCGGGCACTGTCGATGTTACTGAAGAGGAGTGAGGAGGATGGAAACCTACACCACGATTGTGAAGTTCTTCCAGGACGGCGGGTTCTTCATGTACCCCATCGTGCTGGTGCTGACCATCGGTCTGGCGATCATGCTGGAACGCTGGTTCTACCTGTCGAAGACCGGCCTGACCAACCAGATGGTCTGGAAGAAGCTGATGCCGATGGTCAGCGCGGGCCGGTTGAAGGAGGCTCGTGACGCCGCCTACAAGTCGAAATCGTCGATCGGCAGCATCCTGACCTACGGTCTGGACCGCGTGGGCAGCGCCCGACGCCGTGACGATATCGAGAAGGCGATGGAAGAGAGCCTGCTGGAGGTGATGCCGCGGCTGGAGAAGCGTACTCACTACCTGGCGACCCTGGCCAATATCGCCACGTTGCTGGGCCTGCTCGGCACCATCATCGGTCTGATCAAGGCGTTTACCGCCGTGGCCGCCGCCAATCCGGCGGAGAAGGCGGATCTGCTGTCGGCCAGTATCTCGGTCGCCATGAACACCACCGCCTTCGGTCTGATGGTGGCGATCCCGCTGCTGCTGGCCCACACCTGGCTCAGCTCAAAGACCACGGAAGTGGTGGACAGCCTGGAGATGGCTTCGGTGAAGTTCCTCAACACGGTCGCCGAGCGCGGCGTCGAGGCGGCCTGAGATGGCCGGCCTGCTCAATCGCAGGCGGCACCATGAAACGGCGGATATCAATATCACCGCCTTCATGAATCTCATGGTCATCCTGGTGCCGTTCCTGCTGATCACCGCGGTGTTCTCGCGGGTCTCCGTGCTGGAACTCAATCTGCCGGGGCCCTCGGCCGAGAGCAACGATGAGATCGAGAGCGCGCTCAACCTGGAAGTCACGGTGCGCGAGACCGCGATCGAGGTCGGCGACCGCCGTACTGGTCTGCTGAAGCGCATCAAGCGCGGGCCCGATGGCCACGACTACCAGGCACTGTCGAGCTTCCTGAAACAGGTCAAGGCGCGGGCGCCCAACGTCGACGAGGCGACCCTGCTGCTGGAGCCGGACATCCCCTACGACGTGCTGGTCCAGGTCATGGACGCGGTCAGAGTCGTGGTCGTGGAGGAAGCGGACACCGGCACCATGGCGATGGCCGAGCTGTTTCCGGAGATCTCGATCGGAGACGCGCCGGCCGCGGGCCGCTGAACGGGAGACGGTCATGAAAATGTCTAAACGTGCCGTGCGCATGCAGGTCCACCACCGCCGCCGGCGGGGGACGGCGCTGAATCTGGTGTCGCTCATGGACATCTTTACCATCCTGGTGTTCTTCCTCCTCGTGAACTCCTCGGATGTCCAGGATCTGCCCACCCGCTCGGTCGACATACCCGAGTCCGTCAGCCAGGAGAAGCCGCGCGAGACCGTGGTCGTGCTGGTCAACCAGGATCAGATCCTGGTGCAGGGTCAGCCGGTACTCAGCATCGCCGATGCGGTCGCCAGCCGCGGCAACACGCTGATGCCGCTCAAGGCGGCGCTGGATGCCCAGGCCCGCCGCCTGATCCGTGCCGACGAAGCGGGCGGCCGGGAGGTCACCATCCTCGGTGACCGCACGGTCCCGTACAGTCTGTTGCGCAAGGTGATGGCTACCTGCACCGAGGCGGACTACGGCCGCGTGTCCCTGGCGGTGATGCAGAAGGCGCCGGAGGGTGAGGGAGGTAGCGCGACATGACTGCTGCCACGTTCCGCATCCCTTATCGCCTCTACACTCTGCCGTGGTCACCGATCCCGGAGGACGAGGAACGATTCAAGAAGCTGCTGCGCAACATCGCGCTGGCGGTACTGGTCCTCAGCCTCGTCA
>CBDTYJ010000198.1:0-5216 GCA_965364575.1 uncultured Gammaproteobacteria bacterium | reverse complement strand
GGCCCGTGTTTCATCTGGTCCGGATGGATGCCCCACGGCCGCGCCACGCTTTCGAGGATCTGGGTTTCGCGCTCGTCGAGATGCCGATCGACCAGAGACACGAGGCGCAGTATGCGCAGGATCGCGGGCGCTTCCCGCGGCTTGGTGAAGGAATGGATCAGATAAGTCAGTTCTCCCCGTTCCGTGGCGATGGCCCGCCGCATCATCCGCCACAGGCCGATCCGCTCATGGCGTTTGACCCAGAAGCCGATCCCGACCAGGAAGAAGACGAAGAACACCAGCAAGCTGAGCACGAACTTGCCTGCCGCCAGATAATCCTTGTCGATGACCACGAACTTGATCAGGAACGGAAGAGTGGTGAACAGGCTGAGGATGGCCGCCACCACGGAGATGCTCTCGGCTACCTCCTTGATATGCCGGCGCGCCCACAGCTTGTTGACCTTGAGATAGGAGATGATGGCCGATATGGCCAGGCCGACGATGGCCAGGGAGGTCAGGACCTGTTGCAACACGGTTGGCATCCGTCTCTCCCTCCAATCCGAATCCGATGCCGCGACTCCGTTCCGGCGCAGCGACGGGCGCGGGCTTACGGAGCGACGGCTATTGTTGCACGATTCCAGGTTTCAGTCGGGCAGGATCAGCGTGTCTTCCGGCCGCCAGCTCACCCAGCGGCGTCCCGCGATCTCCTCGCCTGCCGCCGCCCGGCTGTGATTGCGGACGCTGACTTCCAGAGCCAGTCCCCGCTCCGTCGTCAGAAACACCCGGCTCTCGCTGCCGTAATAGGCGACCTTCTCCACCTCCGCCTCGAAAGCCAGGTAGGCGGCATCCGGCCGCTGCTCGAACAGCCGCATCTTCTCCGGCCTGACGGCGATGCCGACGTCATGGGTGGTGGGCTCGGCGCAGGGCAGCTCGATACGACCGAGACCGTTGACGAGGAGGGACAGGGTGCCGTCGGCCCAGCCCACATTGGTGCCTTCGAACAGATTCATCTTGCCGATGAATTCGGCCACGAACCTGTCGCGGGGGTATTCGTACAGCTCGCCGGGGTCCGCAACCTGCAGCACCCTTCCCTCATCCATCACCGCCACGCGATCCGCCATCGACAGGGCTTCGTTCTGATCGTGGGTGACGATCACGAAGGTGATGCCGACGGTGTCCTGCAGCCGCACGAGCTCCATCTGCATGGTCTCGCGCAGCTTGGCGTCGAGCGCTGACAGCGGTTCGTCCAGCAGCAACACCCGGGGCTCCTTGACCAGGGCCCGGGCCAGGGCCACCCGCTGTGCCTGGCCCCCGGAGAGTTGCCCGGGATTGCGCCGCCCGTAGTCGCCAAGCTGGACCAGGTCGAGAGCGCGCTGGACCCGATCCGGGATAGTCCGCCGATCGGTGCCGCTCACCTTGAGACCATAGGCGACGTTCTCGGACACCGTCATGTGCGGGAACACGGCATAGGACTGGAATACCATGTTCACCGGCCGCCGGTTGGGCACCACTGCCGCCATGTTCGCACCGTCGATAAAGACGTCCCCGGTCGTGGGGGTCTCGAAACCGGCCAGGATCCGCAGTAACGTGGTCTTGCCGCAGCCGGACGGCCCGAGAAGGGCGAAGAACTCGCCCTCCTTGATCTCCAGGTCGACATTTTCGAGCGCCTGAACCCCGCCCGGGAACTGCTTGCTCACTCCGTTTATGGAGATGATGGGCGAATCGCCGTTCATGATGCTCCCTTGCTCACTGGTCGCGCCCCCGGGTCTGTATCAGGACCGCGACCGTGGTCAGCACCAGGGTGATGACCAGCAACACGGTGGAGGCGGCGTTGACCTCTGGCGTCACCGAGAAACGCACCATGGAATAGACTTTGACCGGAAATGTCACGGTGTCGGGTCCGGCGGTGAAAAAGGTGATGACGAAGTCATCGAGTGACAGGGTGAACGCAAGCAGCGCCCCGGCAACCAGCCCCGGCTTCATATAGGGAAGCAGCACGTCCCTGAACGCTTCCCACTCGCCGGCGCCGAGATCCCTGGCCGCTTCTTCCAGTTCCCGATTGAAGCGGGCCAGGCGGGCCCGCACCACCATGGCGACAAACGGGAAGCTGAACGAAATGTGGGCGATGGTGATGGCACCAAGATTGAGTGGCCAAGGCAGATCCGCCGGCCAGCCGATCCGGCTGAAGAACGCCATCATCGCCACGCCCATGCAGATCTCAGGGATGATGATGGGCAGCGAAACGGTGCCCTCGAACGGCGCCTTGGCCGGGAAGCGGAACCGCCACAGCAGTACGGCAGTCATCATCCCGAGCAGGACGCTCACCACAGTACTGAAGAATGCGATCGTGATGCTGTTGGTGAACGCCTGGATCAGCGATTCGTTGTTCCATGCCCGTTCGTAGTATTTCAGAGTGAACCCGCGCCACACGATATTCCGGCGGCTGTCGTTGAAGCTGTAGATCACCAGGATCGCGATCGGCGCGTAGAGAAAGACAAAGCTCAACCACAATGTCAGCCTCAGCCACAGCCGGCGGCCATAGTCCAGAGGTCCGGGAGCCTGACGGCCGGTCTTCATGCGATGGCCTCACGCAGGTCGCCTCGGCCCGCCCACAGCGAGCGCAGCGCGATGGCGAAGAACGTCACATACATGAGGATGAATGACAGGGCCGCGCCGAAGGGCCAGTCATTGGCGGACTTGAACTGCCGCTCGATCACGTTCGCGATCATCTGGCTGTCGGTGCCCCCGAGCAGGTCCGGTGTCAGGAAAGACCCGAGGGCGGGCACGAAGGTGATGATCACGCCGGAGACGATGCCCGGCGCCGCGAGCGGGATGACCACAGAGAAGAACGTCCGCAACTGCCCGGCGCCGAGATCCAGACTGGCCTCGATGTAGGAGCGGTCCATCCGGTCCAGCGCGGCATACAGGGGCAGAACCATGAACGGCAGATGGACGTAGACCAGGCCCACCACCACGGCAGGATTGTTGTAAAGGAGATGTAGCGGCTCGAACTGCTGGCCGAGCAGTTGCAGATGTTCGAGACCCAGCAGGGCCAGCAGCCCGTTGCCCCAGTCCCAGAGCTGCTCCAGTGCGGTGTTGACGCTGCCTTTGGTCCTCAGGATGGCGATCAGGGCGTAAGTGCGGATAAGCAGGTTGGTCCAGAACGGCAGCATCACGAGCAGCAGGAGGATCGGTCGCTGGCGTCCGGGCGCATACGTGATCGCGAGAGCGATCACGAAACCGATCACCAGACATATGACCGTTGTCAGACCTGCGAACCAGAATGACTTGAGAAATATCTGGAGATAGAGCGGATCGAATGCCCGCAGGTAGTTGTCGGCGGTCCAGGTGATCTGGATGTCGATCAGACCGAGCTTCTCGCCGAAACTCAGGACCCAGACCAGGCCAAGGGGCACGAGGAAGAAGAACAGCAGCCATGCTGCCGGCGGAATCGCGAAAACCCAGAATACGAGCCGGTTCTTGCGCCAGCTGTCCACCGTTAGCTTCTCCGCCGAGGCGCCGGGGCTGCCCGGCGCCTCGGCCGGACCGGGTTCAGGCCGCCATGATCCGGGTGTAAGCCTCGTCGATCATTCGCGTGTACTCGGGGCCGTTGTAAGTCGCCACTTCGCAACGCTCGATAGTCTCCCGCGGCGGGAAGATGGCCGGATTGGTGTTGTAATCCGCTGAAAGCAGCTTGCGTGCAGCCGCGTTCGGCGTGGCGTACTGAATGAAATCCGCGATCTCGGCGCCGGCCTCGGCATCGAGGATGAAATTGATGAAGGCGTGGGCGTTTTCCGGGTGGGGCGCGCCCGTGGGGATACACAGGCAGTCCTGCCACAGCAGGCCACCCTCGGCGGGCACTACGTAGCCGATATCGTCGTCCTCTTCCATCACCTGGAGGATATCGCCGTTCCACTCCATCACCACATCGACCTCGCCTGAAAGGAGCAGGTCCTGGCCGTTGTCTTCCGCGAACACGAGCACGTTGGGTTTCTGCCGGATCAGCATCTCCTCGACCTGTTTGATGTGAGCCGGATCCGTGTCATTCAGGGGATAACCCAGATACTTCATGCCCATCTGGATGACGGTGGGCGCGTCGCCCATCAGCGCGATCTTGCGCCCATAACGATCTGAATCGAATACCCACTTCCACGAGTCCGGGACGTCGTCGACTCTGGACTTGCGATAGCCGATGCCGATCGTGCCCCACATGTAAGGCAGGCTGTATTTGCGTCCCGGATCGAAAGCCGCGTCGCGGAAAGTGGGGTCAATGTTGCTGAGGTTGGGGATGCGGCCGTGATCCAGGGGTACCAGCATGCCCGCGGTGATCATCCGCTCAACGTAATCGTTGGTGGGGACGATGACGTCGTAGCCCGGATTGCCGCCTTTCAGCTTGGCGAACAGCTCGTCGTTATCGGCGAACAGATCCATGGTGACCTTGATGCCGCTGGCCTTGCGGAAATCATCGAGGGTGTTCTCACCGATATAGGTATCCCAGTTGTAAAAATTCAGCTCCGGCGACTCCTCGGCGAATGCCGGATTCGGCGCGAACCGGATCCCGGCGGCGGTAGCGCCGAGGGCGGCGAGGAAGGAACGACGGGAAAACCGGCTTCTGTTATCGTTTGTCATCAGCTTTCCCCCAGAAAGAGTATGACGATTGTTTTAGTTGCCGTGATCTGATGATCGACGTGCTGCCCGCGCCACGCGGAGGGCACGAGTGAGTATCGATCCCGGTCCCGGACAAATCAAGTCAGCGACATCTGTCCTCGCGGACGATGCGGTGGCGGCACGGGCCGCCGATGACTCGAGATGCCGGGCCCCTGTCTTCGGAGTGCGAGCAGAATGGCCATCGAGAGTATCAATCCGGCGAACGGCGAGTTGATCAAGGTCTACCGTCCCATGGACGAGGCCGAGGTGGAGACGGCACTGGACGAGGTGTGCCTGGCCTGGCGGGAATGGCGCCGGACCGGGATGGATGAGCGCGCGGGCCTGATGCAGCGCGCCGCTGTCGTCTTGCGCGAGTCTCTCGAGGAGTACGCTGCCCTGATGACCCTGGAGATGGGGAAGCCCATCGCCCAGGCCCGCGCCGAGATCGAAAAATGTGCTACGGCCTGCGAATTCTATGCCGAGCATGCGGCGGGGTTTCTCGCGCCCGAGGAAGTACAGACCGAGGCCAGCCGCAGCTTCGTGGCCTACGAGCCGATCGGGCCAGTGCTGGCGGTGATGCCCTGGAACTT
>CBDTYJ010000197.1:0-5224 GCA_965364575.1 uncultured Gammaproteobacteria bacterium | reverse complement strand
CCCGGCCCGCGACGGCCCGGGCGGTGGTGTACTTGATGCCCCAGACCGTGATCAGACCAGAGCAGCCATGGTCACCGTGGTCCCGGATCAGCGGGCGGCCGGACAACTTGTGGGGATCTTCCGGCGTGACCGGCAGCTTCCCCTGCAGGACCGACTCCACGCGGTCGGGCGACAGGCCCAGCCCGGGGGCGGCCTCGCCCAACTCGCCGATGAAACGGTGGATCTCGGATTCCGGGACCGGCGCGTCTTCCGAACCTTCCGGCGCCGGCGCATGCCCGGTACCGGCCAGGGCGCGCCCCTGCCAGGGCACGATGAAGAAGGTCTGGGCGCCTTGACGTCTCGCCGCCACGGCAGCCGCGCAATCCGTTTCATAGGGGATGTCGAACAACACGTTCCAGGCCCAGGAAAGCCGCCGCGAACCGCTCAGGTCCAGCCCGGCACGCTTCGCTACGCCCAGGCTCCAGTGCCCCGTCATATTCACCACGACGGGAGCACGGAACGTCTGTCGACTGCCGTCCTCGCCGCATATCGCCTCGACGCCCGCCGCGCGTCCGCCCTCCGTCAGGACCGAAACCACCTCGGCGCCATCGACCGCTTCGGCGCCGAGGCTCCGCGCCCATGCCAGCAGAGCCTCCAGCAGTCCCTCTGGATCCACGGCCATAGCGTCGTACCACAGGGCACCGGCCTTCAATCCGTCCCGTTCCGCGAACGGCAGTGAATCACTGACTTCTCGCGCGTTGATGATCCGTCCTCGTGGCAGCCGGTTGTCGGCCGGCACGCCTCGGTTGCGATGGGCGGACAGCAGATCGTTGACGGCGAGCGCCGCCCGCATCACCAGCGGTGAATGGGAATGGGTGGCGTAGAGGGGCATGACGCAGGGCAGTGGACGGACGATCCCCGGAAACAGGCGCATGTACCAGCGCCGCTCACGCACGGACTCGTAGAACCTGGGCAGATCGAGGGTCTGCAGATAACGCAGCCCGCCGTGAAGGATCCTCAACCAGCCGCCGGTCGTGCCCGCACCCCAGCTGTCTTTTTCCAGCAGCAGCGGGCGCAGGCCCCGGAGACCGGATTCGAGGGCGAGGAAAATACCGTAGATTCCTCCACCGACGATGATCAGGTCGTAACGTTCGCCTTCGGTGGACATCCTTGCCGCTCCCCGCCTCCGCCGGTTCAGATCAGGCCCTGGGCCCGATACCACTCACCCGTCCGCCGCAGGCCTTCCTCGAGCCCGACCTTGGGCGCGTAGCCCAGCATCCGCCGGGCCTTGTCGATGGAGAAGGCCCGGTCCAGTTCGAAGAATTCTACCCGGCGCGGATAGATCGGCGGCGACAACCCCACCGATCGGAACACCTTGTCGCAGACCACCGCGGCAGCCTTCACCGGCCCGAGCGGTAGCCGGAATTGGCGCAACGGCGTCCCCAGCGCCCGGGCGATGGTCTCGACAAGCTCGTTCAGGGTCGTGTATCGCTCCCCGGCGATGGTGAATACCTCGCCGAGGGCTTCCTCGCGCGTGGCCGCCAGCATAAAGCCTTCCACGAGATCGTCGATGAAGGTCATGTGATAGAGGCTGTCGCCCTTGCCGACCATGACGAAATAACCCTTGGACACCGGTTTGAACAGCTTGAGGAATCGGGTGTCGCCCGGGCCGTAAATCCCCACCGGCCGCACGACCGAACCCTTCAGGCCATTGGCGAAATATTCCAGTGCCAGCTGCTCACCGGCCAGCTTGGACTTCTGGTAATGATCGCCGGGGTGGAAGCGGTAGTCCTCGGCGGCCGGCGGGTCCTCGATCTCGCCCTGGACGCCCACGGTCGAGCAGTGCACGAAGCGGCTGACGCCTCGCTCCCGGGCTTCCTCCAGGAGATGTCGGGTGGCATCCACGTTGACGCGCCAGAATTCACTGTGGTCGGCGTGCTCGGCCCGGTAAGCCGCCGCGATATGGAACACCACATCGACGTCCGGGAAATCCTTCGCCACGGCGGCCCGATCGGTGATGTCCGTGACCACGCAATTCACGCCGGCTTCCTGCAGGGCGCGGGTGTCGCTGCTGGGACGAGCGAATGCCGTGACCGAACAACCGTCTCTCAGCAGGCGGCTGCAGATCGCGCCGCCCGTAAATCCACTGGCGCCGGTGACCAGCGCCTTCACGATTTCCTGTCCATGTTGCCTATCCCTGATGTTGATCCTTGATACCCGACGCCGTCACCTGCCCGTCCAGCCACCTCTCCTTCCAGGCCTGGAACACGATCAGCGACCACAGCACGTGGCTATGATTCGCCTTGCCCGCCAGGTGCTCGGTCTTGAGCCGGGTCACCATCGCAGGATCGAAGATTCCGTCCGGACCCAGCACGGCAGGGTCGGTATATTGCTCGAGAAACGGACGGAATTGTCCGCCGAGCCAGTTCTTGATCGGGATGCTGAATCCCTCCTTCGGCCGGTAGACGCAGCGCCGGGGTATCTTCGTCGCCGCCAGCTTCTTCAGCAGGGACTTGGTCTCACCGCCGGCCAGCTTGAACTGTCCGGGCATGGAAAACGCCAGATCCACCAGTTCCACATCGAGCAGCGGGACCCGCACCTCCAGCGACACGGCCATGGACATGCGGTCCACCTTGACCAGGCAATTGTCCACCATGTAGCTGCGCGCATCCACGTAAAGGTCCCGGTTGACCGGATCCAGGTCTCCGGCGCGGGCGAACAGATCCAGGATGTGCTGGCCGGCCGGACGATCGGCCCCGGCCCGGAATTCCGGGGTCAGCAGGGCTTCGCTCATGGCATCACCCAGGAACAGGCGCCAGCGCGCATGGCCGAGCCCGGCGGGATGCCCACAGCCCTCGACGAAGCGCTTGACCTTGTTGACCAGGCCCTTCTTCTTCTCCGTCGGCGGCAGCGTCTCCGCCACGGCTCCGATCAGCGAGCGGATCACGCCCGGCACCCGGGCGTAGCGTTCCGCCATGCGCTGGGCGAGGTACGTCTCGTAACCGCCGAACAACTCGTCACCGCCATCGCCGCTCAGCGACACGGTTACCGATTCCCGCGCCAGCTTCGAGACCAGAAAAGTCGGGAAGATGGAGAAGTCGCCGATGGGGTCGTCCATGTAATGCATCAGGCCGTCGAACAGATCGGCGACCTCCGGCTGGATCAGCCGCGTGTCGTGGTCGGTGCCCAGGTGCCGGGCCACCTCGCTCGAGTAGGCCAGCTCGTTGTAGGTGGGATCGTCGAATCCGATGCTGAAGGTCTTCGCCGGGCCCATGGCCGCCACCACCAGCGAGGAATCGACCCCGCCCGAGAGGAAGGCCCCCAGGGGCACGTCACTGACGAGCTGCCGCCGGACGGCGGCGGACACCACCGCATCCAGGCGCTCGAGCCATCCCGATTCTGCGGCGCCTGTATCCTCTTGCCGGGTCGGGATGTCCCAGAAGCGCACCGGACCCTCGATCCGACCGTCGCCGTCGGCGATCAGCATGTGACCCGGGGGCAATTTGCGGATCTCCCGGAACAGGGTGCCCTCGCCGGGCACGTACTCCCAGGACATGAACTCCACCAGGGAGGAAGCGTCGAGGCTGCGCTCCACCAGCCCGCTGGCCAGGACCGCCTTGATCTCCGATCCCCACACCAGCGCCTGAGGCGTCACCGCATAGAACAAGGGCTTGATGCCCAGGTGGTCCCGGGCCAGGATCAGCCGGTCCCGGTTCGTATCGTGCAGCGCGAGCCCGAACATCCCGTTCAGGCGGTTGACGAAGTCGTCCCCGAATTCCTCGTAGGCGTGGACCAGGACCTCGGTGTCACTATGCGTGTAGAAGCGGTGCCCGGCGGCCTCGAGTTCACGGCGCAGTTCCCGGTAGTTGTAGATCTCGCCGTTCAGCGTCACGCGGATCGTGCGGTCCTCATTGAATATCGGCTGATCGCCGCCCTCGAGATCGATGATCGACAGACGCCGCATCCCCAGGGCGACCCGGCCTTCGATGCCCACGCCCTCGCCGTCCGGGCCGCGGTGGACAATGGTGTCGCACATGGCCTTGAGCCGGTCCATCCGCGGGATGAACCCGGCCTGGCGGCCGGCAAACCCGGTGATGCCGCACATCAGCCTTCCCCCCCGGCGACCGGTGGCAGCCCGATGCGTCCACCCGGGATCATGGGCGCAACTTTCTCGCCCACTTCCGGACCTGGATGGCGAACTGGTTGCGGACGAACCCCGGCAGCCGCTCGAGTCGACCATAGGCACGGGGCCTGCGGTCGGGATCCTCGAGCAGCGCTTTCAGCCCGGTGAAGGGGCGCCGGGCGTCGAGATCGACGTCGAACTCGAGTCCGAAGCTGCCGACGCGGCCAACGTCCCAGGCAAACGGGAACGGGTCGGTGCCCGGCAGTATTTCCATGCCCCGCTCCCGGCCGGTCGCGAACTCCGGCGGTTCGGCCATCATGTACAGGCGGCCGCCGTTGTCTCCGAGATAGAAGGTGCAAGGCGGATCCTCGATCATCTCCCTCACCAGACGGCCGCGACGGGCCGTCCATTTGCCGAACCCCCACGGCAGCACCGGCAGGGCACCGGCATCGCGGGTCGCGGCCAGCACCTCACGGGTGGGCCGGCCGTCCTCGATCAACCCGCTCAGGCCGAGCCCGAGCACCTCCAGCCCCTCGGCAGTCACGATCTGGCGGCCGGCGATGATCCCTATCTGCCGCCCGCCGGATTCCACCGCAAGTATGGCATTCGGATCATCAGTCCCCTCGAAGCGCCAGCGATCCCCGGCCACCCGGGGCGCCCTGAGCCGCTCGATGACCTCACCGAACCAGTCCGCGTCGGCCGTCTCCGTCAGGCAGAGAAGGCCCGAGATCCGCCCCTCGTCCCCCGGAGACACCGCCAGGTTCTCGGCCGCGGCATCCAGGAACGGCGTCTCCTGGAAGCACGGGTGGACGTGCACGTGGGTATCGACGCGGAGCCGCGGGCTTGTCTGGGTCTGGATCATGGCGGGGATTGTAGCGGGTCTGTCCGGGTAATTTTGCCGATTACGAGGGCCTGTGCACGGTGACAGATCACAAACCGGGCACCTCCGGCGGACGAATCGGCCCGGAATCGGGTTTTGCGAACCCCGCCCTGCATCCGCACCGCCGCTTGAGTGATAATCCCCGCCTCGGCATCCCGCCGCAGACCCGCTGCCGGAACACAGCCATTGAGCGATCCCGCCCCGAAATCAGACCGACCGCGCGCGCGCAACCGCTGGATCGT
>CBDTYJ010000196.1:0-5236 GCA_965364575.1 uncultured Gammaproteobacteria bacterium | reverse complement strand
CGGGTCGAAAGCGTCCTCGCCCATGGGGCGACCGCCAACGCGAATGCGGGCACGGCGGGCAGCAGATAGACACCGCGCTTGCCGGGCGTGGCGCTGAAAAACAGCAGCACGAGCAGGATCCATCCCAACAGCAGGAATACGGGCGCCGAGGCGCCGCGGAAGCTGGCGCGCCAATGGGTCCACAACCAGGGCACCAGCATCACCGTCGGCAGCCACAGGAACGGGATCACATGGGTCAGGAAGTACCAGGGCGGCTGGATATGTCCCCAGGAGCGGGCATAACGTTCCATGGTCTGTTTCATCAGGATGTTGTCCCGATAGGCAGCCAGGTCCGGATCGAGGCTGTTCCAGGTATGGAGCAGCATCGGCGCCAGCCACAGCCCGATCGCCGCCAGCATCGCCAGTGGCCCTGCGAACCACAGCCACCGCGGTCCCGCCGGCGCCGTCAGCCAGCGGCGGCGCCGCGCCCAGGCCCAGGGCAGCAGCACCAGCAAGGGCAATATGCCGACCCCCTTGGTGATGACGCCGAGCCCGGCTGCGGCCCAGCCGGCGAGATACCAGCCCCAGGCGGGCCCGAGCAGCAGATGCCGCAGCAGACCATAGAGAGACAGGGTGGTCCAAAAACACAGCGTGGCGTCGATCTGTGCGCTGTGGGCCTGCAGCGGGAATTGCAGTGTGGTCAGAAGGACCAGGCCAGCGGCCACCGCCGTGTCCCTGTCCCAGAGGCGGCGTGCCAGATCGAACACCAGCCATAGCACGCCCAGGCTGGCGATCATCGACGGCAACAGGAATCCGATGCGCAAAGACCCGGTCAACCAGGTGCCGGCCGCCACCAGCCACATAAACAAAGGTGGTTTGTCCGGATAAAGGTCCCCTCCCACCCGGGGGATCAGCCAGTCGCCGCTGATCAACATGTCCCGGGCGATGAGCGCGAAGCGCGGTTCGTCCGGCGCCCAGGGATCACGCAGCCCGAGACCCGACAGCAGGACCGCAGCACCCAACAGGAACAGCAGCAGGACGTCGCGGCCCGGGGCTTGCCCGCCCGATTCGGCGCTCAAGACGAGCTACCTCCGCTCTGCGGGTTGGGCGGGTTGTGCGGGTTGGGCGGGGTCGGCGTCCGGCGGCAGCAGCGAGTAATCGGCGGGGCATCGCCGGATCAGCCAGATGACGCCGAGCAGGTCGACGATCCCCGCCCACAGCCTGTCCAGGGTCCCGTACTTGGATCGCCCTGCTTCACGGGCCCGGTGCCGGACCGGGACCGACACGACCTCGCCGCCGGCGCGTCGGATCAGGGCCGGCAGAAACCGGTGCATGTGATCGAAATAGGGCAGCGACAGGAACGTGCTGCGGGCAAACACCTTGAGACCGCAGCCGGTGTCCGGTGTCTGGTCCCTGAGCATGCGCTGGCGCACTGCGTTAGCGATACGTGACGCCAGACGCTTGATCAGACTGTCTTCACGCCGTACCCGATGACCGATCACCAGCAGCCGCCGGGCCGGGAGCAGGGAGCGGTCCAGGGTCTCGAGCAGCAGCGGGATGTCCCGGGGGTCGTTCTGGCCGTCGCCATCCAGAGTGACGATCCGCTCGTGGCGGGCGGCGGCGACGCCGGTTCGCAGGGCGGCACTCTGGCCCCGCCGGGCGGGATGACCGAGATGCCGCAGGCGGGGATCGGTTCCTGCCAGCCCTGACAACATGGCCCCGCTGTCGTCATCGCTACCATCGTCCACGAACAGGGCCTCGAAATCGAAATGAGGCTCCAGCACCGAGCGGATCTCTCCGTACAGGGTCTCGATGTTGGCAGCCTCGTTATAGATCGGCACCACTACCGAGACAGCATTCCCGGCGGGTACTTTGTCGGGGTGAGAGGAGGGGTCCATCCGGCAGGGGATCGTCAGCGGAATGCGGTCGCGAGCGAGGCTCAGGGTGCCTCGACGCTCACCTGAAAGGACTCGCTGGCCAGCACGGTGCCGTCCTCGCCGACGATGCTGACCTCCCAATCCCCGGCCTGGTCGGCGGGGATGTCCTTGCTGGAATAAACCGGCCAGGGATCGCCCGCCACCACGAACGGCAGCTGCGTCAATGTCGTCCCCTCGAACTGCCAGCGGTGGGTGACCCGGCTGCCGAACAGGCCGCGCGCTTCGGTGAAGAAATACACTCGCCGGGTACCGCCCGCCGCCACCACGATCGGGGAGTCCAGCTCATCCGTCGGCTCCATGTCGGCCAGACCGCTGGTGAGCTGGGTCCGGACGGAGGTCTCCGCCGGTGGCTCGGCCGCTGTCGTCTCCCCGGTGCCATCGTCGGGATCGCCGGCCGCCGGGCCGTCCTCCATCGGGGACGGGGCGACCGCCGGATCCGCGCCGGTCGGTATGACTTCGGCGGGTTCTCCCCCCTCTGCGGCAGTTTCATCGTCTGACCCGGAATCCGCGGACGGTGTCTCAGTGACCGCCGCCAGGTCTGGCTCCGCCGGACTTTCCTGTTCTTCCAGGGGCGGTCCATCGTCCGCGGCGGGCGCCTCCGCCACCGGGCGTTCTCCGGCGTCGGGCCCCGGGATCTCTTCCGCTTCGTCCCGAGCCGGGTCCATGGCTCCTTCCGGGGCGACGGACGCGACCGCGCCGGTGTCCACAGACGCGCCCACTTCTCCCGGCGTCTCTTCCTCGCCGGCATCGTCGGCAGCCGCTTGTTCGGCCATCTGTGCCTCGGGCGCCTGTGTTTCGTTCTCCGGGGCCGCTTCCGGCGTCTCCGCCCCCGGTGTCTCCGGGGGCACATCATCCTGGTCCGCCGGCGGCGCTCCGGTGTCGGCTTCCGGTTCCTCCGCGGCCGTCACCGGCCCAGATTCGCCGGGCTCCGGAGCCGCTTGCGGCGCCTCGTCCTGCGGCGCTTCCTGGAAGCTGTCCGGGATCGTGCCCTGGATCTCCGTCGGCTCGGCTTCCGCGCCCGTCGGCATGGTGACGGCAAGGGTCTGTTCTGGTTCAGCCGGGACGGCGTCCGTGGATGATTCGGGACCGGGCACGGGGCCATCGGCGGTCAGCATGCGGATCATCAGCGCGACGACCACGCCGCCGCCGACGGCCCCCGAGACGAGCAGCAGGAGCTTGCCGCGACTCATCCCGGCGTGTTGCCGACGCTGGCCGCCTTGTTGCAGTTCGACCGCCACGATGCGCCGGCTCTGAGACAGCGCCGCCTGGGCCTGTGCGTAGTCCATTTCCGGGAACAGGCCGATGGTCCGCCGACGCACGAACCCTTCATAGGAGTACACGTGCACCCAGGCCTTGACGCCGTTAGGGAACACGCTGAACACGAGGTTCTCCGCCACCGGTGTGTCGTAACGACGCTCCTTGGGGGGGAGATCCTGAAGGAATTCGTTGCTGAAGGCGGTCATGGGCTCAACGCACTCCCTGCATCTGCCGACAGGTTCACGGTAGCGGCAAGATCCGGTTTCTTCAATCCTGCCGGGAGCTGGCGGGGTCCGGAGGGCAGGGATCGGCCTCGAACAGCGCTTCCAGCTCCCGCGTCGCCTCGGCCACGGTCTGGATATGCTTGCTCTCGTCGTGGCGCACCGCATGCTCCTGGGCCAGCAGGGCTTCGTCACTGTCACGGAATCGCGCCACGGTCCGCCTGGCCTGCTCCGGCGCGTCACCCAGGCTCTCGAGCACCGCCGCGGCCATCTCCAGGCTCGAGACATAGGTCTCGCGGATGATCAGGTCCGCGCTCAGATCCATCAATTGGTGGGCATGGTGCCGGTCACGGGCTCTGGCGAAGATCTTCAGGCGCGGATAGTGGGTCTTGAAATGTTCCACGACCCGGAGCGAATTCTCCACCCCGTCGACGGCGATGATGGCCAGCGTGGCACGATCCGCGTGAGCGGCGCGCAGCAGCCCCAGATCAGTCACATCACCGAAATAGACCTTGTTGCCGAATTTGCGGACGATCTCCAGCTGGTCGAGGTCCGATTCGATGGCGGTGAACGGGATCCCGCGGACGTGCAGGATGCGGGCGATGATCTGGGCGAAGCGGCCCATGCCGGCGATGATGATCCTCGGCTCGTCGTCGTCGATCGTGTCGTAGGTCGGGGATGGCGCCGAGCCCGGGGCCTGCCGGAACAGGCGCTGCTTGGTCAGCACCAGCAGGGGCGTGGCGATCATGGAGACGGTGACCACCAGGATCAACAGATCTGCGACGTCGGCGGCGAGCAGGCCCTTCGCCACGGCGGCACCGAAGATCACAAAGGCGAATTCGCCGCCCTGGGGGAGCGCGATCGCCATGTCGCGGGCGCCGGCGGTCGGCAGTCCGCCGAGCTTCCCGAGCCCGAACAGGACAACGCCCTTGAACGCAAGCAGGATCACGGTCAGCGTCAGGATGGTCAGCGGCTGGGCGGCCAGCAGGGACAGCTCCGCCGACATGCCGACGGCGACAAAGAACAGTCCCAGCAGCAAGCCCTTGAAGGGCTCGATCTCTGCCTCAAGTTGATGGCGGAATTCCGATTCCGCCAGCAGCACACCGGCGATAAATGCGCCGAGCGCCATGGAAATGTCCACCAGATACATCAGATAGGCGGATCCGACCACGGTGAGCAGCGCGGCCGCCGTGAATATCTCGTCGCCCGCCGCCGCTGCCAGCCGGAAGGCAGGACGCAGCAGATACCGGCCGCCGACGACCAGCGCGACGATCGAGCCCAGCTTCAGCAATATGATGCCGGCGCCGCTCGCCTCGCCTGCCTCCGGCGCGAGCAGCGCGAGCACGGCGAGAATCGGGATCACAGCCAGGTCCTGGAACAGCAGGATGGCGAAGGTCGAGCGGCCGTACTGGGTGGTCAGTTCCTTGCGCTCGGCGAGCATCTGCAGCACGAACGCCGTCGACGACAGGGCCAGCCCCAGGCCGATGACGACAGCCGCGCTCGGGTCCTGGCCCAGCCGCCAGGCGATCGCGCCGAGACCCGCGGCGCTGATCATCACCTGGGCCGTGCCGAGACCGAAGACGGCGCGCCGCATGACCCAAAGCCGCGACGGCTTCAGTTCGAGCCCGATGACGAACAGCAGCAGCACCACGCCGAATTCGGCCGCATGGAGCACGCTGTCCACATCGCTGAATGCGCCGAGGCCGTAGGGGCCGATAGCGATGCCGGCGGCCAGATAGCCGAGCACCGAACCGAACCCGAACATCCGGAACAAGGGGACGGCAACGCAGGTGGCCGCCAGAAACGCGAACACTTCCGCCAGGGTCACGGACGCTCTCCCGA
>CBDTYJ010000195.1:0-5266 GCA_965364575.1 uncultured Gammaproteobacteria bacterium | reverse complement strand
ACGCGCTGGCCTCGGTGCGCGCGGTGGAGGACGCGCTGGGTATCGATATCCCGGCTAACGCCAACCACATCCGCAATCTGATGATGCTGGCCCAGTACACCCAGGATCACCTGGTGCATTTCTACCATCTGCACGCGCTGGACTGGGTGGACGTGGTCAGTGCCCTGAGCGCCGACCCGGTCGCGACGTCCGGTCTGCAGCAAAGCATTTCGAAATGGCCGAAATCATCCCCCGGGTACTTCCGCGATGTGCAGAACAAGCTGAAACGCTTCGTGGAGTCGGGCCAGCTCGGTCCGTTCGCCAATGCCTACTGGGGCAGCCCGGCCTACAAGCTGCCGCCCGAAGCGAATCTGATGGCGGTCACGCATTATCTGGAGGCGCTGGATTTCCAGAAGGACATCGTCAAGATCCACACCATATTCGGCGGCCGCAACCCGCATCCGAACTGGCTCGTGGGCGGGATGCCCTGCTCTATCAACGTCGATCAGACCGGCTCCACGGGCGCGGTGGGCATGGTCTGGCTGAACATGGTCTCGGACATTATCAACAAGTCGATCGATTTCATCGACCAGGTCTATATCCCGGATCTCAAGGCGATCGCCTCGTTTTACAAGGACTGGGGCTACGGCGGCGGCCTGGCCGGCAAGAACATGCTGGCCTACGGGGATTTCCCGCTCCGCCCCAACGACTGGTCCAACGACAATCTGCGGATGCCGGCCGGCGCCATCATCAACGGCGATCTGAGTCAGGTCTACGAAGTAGATGTCCGCGATCCGGACCAGATCCAGGAGTTTGTCAACCACTCCTGGTACAGCTACAGCGACGAATCCCGGGGTCTGCACCCGTTCGAGGGCGTGACCGAACCGAACTTCGAGCTGGGCCCCAATCTCAAGGGCACCCGGACCAACATCGAGGCCATCGACGAGGGTGGCAAGTACTCGTGGCTCAAGGCGCCGCGTTGGAAAGGCCACGCCATGGAGGTGGGCCCGCTGTCTCGCTATGTGATCGGCTACGCCATGGGCCGCGAGGACATCAAGGAACAGGTGGACGGCATCCTCACCGATCTGGGCCTGCCGATCACCGCCCTGTTCTCGACTCTCGGCCGCACGGCCGCCAGGGGCCTGGAATGTTCATGGGCCGCCCACGCCATGCGAGACGAGTTCGACACGATGATGGCCAACATCAAGGCCGGCGACACCAGCACGGCGAATATGGACATGTGGGAGCCGTCGACCTGGCCGGCGGACGTCAAGGGTGTGGGCCGGGTCGAAGCGCCGCGCGGCGCGCTCGGTCACTGGTGCCATATCAAGGACACCAAGCTGGCCAACTATCAGGCCATCGTGCCGTCCACGTGGAATGCCTCACCCAGAGACCCGGCTGGCAACATCGGCGCCTACGAGGCCGCGCTGCTGGGCACGCCCATGGTGAATGCCGAGCAGCCGCTGGAGATCCTTCGGACCATCCACAGCTTCGATCCCTGTCTGGCCTGCGCCAGCCACATCATCTCGCCGGATGGAGAAGAGCTGAGCGTCGTGAAGATCCGGTAGGGACAGCTTGGGGGAAATCGGCGGTGTCCCGGCGGAGTCAGCAACAACTGCCCGACGGGACACCGGTCCGAAGCCTCAATTGAGGAGGAATTTTTGATGAGCACGACTGCAGCAAGCGTCCACGACCCCAAGTATCAGAAAGCGATTTACGTGTTCGAGGCGCCGGTCCGCCTGTGGCACTGGATCCATGCCCTGAGCATCGGGGTCCTGTGCGTCACCGGCTACTTCATCGCCAATCCCCTGCCCAGCCTGGGTGGCGAGGCCAGCGATCATTTCCTCATGGGCAACATGCGGATGATCCATTTTATCGCGGGCTACGTCTTCACTATCGCTTTCGTGGTCAGGATCTACTGGGCCTTCGTGGGCAACAAGTATTCACGCGAGCTGTTCATCCTGCCGATATGGAAGGCCGAGTGGTGGAAGGGCCTGGTGCACGAGCTCAAGTACTACGCCTTCCTGACCCGCAAGAGTCACAAGATCATGGGCCACAATCCGCTGGCGCAGTTCGCGATGTGGTTCTTCAACGTGCTGCTGACCCTGTTCCTGATCTTCACCGGCTTCGCGCTGTATGGGGAAGGCCTCGGTCTTGGCAGCTGGGCGGATGCCTGGTTCGGATGGGTCATTCCGGCACTGGACGGCTCCCAGAACACCAAGATGCTGCACCTGCTGGCCATGTGGGTGATGCTGGTGTTTGTGGTGATCCATATCTACATGGCGATCCGGGCGGACATCATGGATCGCGAGAGCAGCGTCAGCACCATCATGGGCGGCTGGCGCATGTTCAAGGATGACCAGCCCTAGTGGTTGATCTGGCCGCATCGACAGCCGGTTCGCTGGAGGTGGACGCAGAACCTGATTTTGAAACCCTCGTACTCGGACTCGGCAATATCCTATGGGCGGATGAGGGTTTCGGCGTCCGCGCAGTGGAAGCACTGCATGCGGCCTTTGAATTCCCGCCCCATGTGCGGGTCATGGACGGGGGCACCCAGGGGATCTTCCTTATCCCCTGGGTGCGCATCGCCAACCGCCTGCTGATCCTGGATGCCATCGACTATGGGCTGGAGCCGGGCTCGATCCGCCTGATCCGCAATGACGAGGTGCCGCGCTTTATGGGTGCCCGGAAGATGAGCATGCATCAGGCCGGTTTCCAGGAAGTGCTGATGACCGCAAAACTCAGCGGCGACTTCCCGGAGGAGATCGCCCTGATCGGCGTGCAGCCGGAATTGCTGGACGACTACGGCGGAAGCCTGCGTCCCTGCGTCAAAGCCCGGATCCCGGAGGCGGTAGAGATGGCGGTCGGTGTTCTGCGTGAATGGGGCATCGACGTGCAGCCGAGGCAGCAGCCGCTGGCATCCGGCGAGGGCGTCGGTCCGGACGAACTGAATATGGACCTGTACGAGTCCGGCAGACCGCCGATCGGAGGGAACAGCTGACATGACCCATCCACTGATCCAGCGCCTGCATGAGGATTTCGGTTATCCGCAGGTGACCCTGGAAAATTTCGAGGCTTTCATCGGCGCACCGGGCGTCAGCGTGTTGTTCTTCGCGGGCGACCCGAAACGCTACAAGGAGACCACGGACGTGGCCGTGGTGCTGCCGGAGCTGATCGCCGCCTTCGACGGCAACATCCGCGCCGGCGTGGTCGAAAAGGAGGCCGAACTGCCGCTGCAGAAACGTTTCGGCTTCCGCGCCTGGCCCTGCCTCGTGTTTTTCCGCGAAGGCGGTTATCTGGGCGCCATCGCGCGGATGAAGAACTGGAGCGAATATCTCGAGGAGATCGCAGAGCTGATGCAGGCCGAGCCGTGCGAGCCGCCGACCTTCGCCAGCGACCAGATGCCCGTCCGGGGTCCGGTCGCCGCCACCAGCGAGGCCAATAGCTGATGGGCAAGATACACGATATCCCGATCGTCTCCGTGGGCCCGGGCAGTCAGCCGGCAGAGAGCGATGGCGCCGAGCTCGAATACATCGATCTGCCGAGGGAGATCTCCACCTTCAGACGGCCGCATATCCCCGAGCCGGAAGAAGTCGAAGATCTGCAAGGCGCACGCGAAGCCATGGAATGGCTCAAACAGGCCCTGGCCCGGTACGAGCCGGGGGCGGAGCCGCTGATCGCCAATCTGGCGGCGCTGGACGAGGCGAACCTGGAACTGGTCAACCAGATCATGGGCGACGGCGAGGTCAGCGTCAGCTACTCGGGCGTGGTGCGCGCCAGGATGCAGGAATCGGTGCTGGCCGGCGTCTGGCGGACATTTTATCTGGATGACGAAGACAAGCTCCTGCACGATCTGATCGAGGTAGCCGACGTGCCCTATCTGGTGCGCCTGCCGGCACATCAGACGCCGCCACGATCCAGATCCCTGACCGAGATCGAGGTGCCGCCGGACGTCATGAATGCCATGGCCATCCTCACGGAGCTCGAAGAACACCGGCATCGAGTCGCACCCGGGGATGACGCCCACGTCATCAACCTCACCCTTTTGCCTCTCTCACAAGGGGATGTGGCGTTTCTCGAGCAGGCGCTGGGCAACGGGCCGGTGGACCTGCTGTCACGCGGATACGGTTCCTGCCGGGTCTCGAGCACCAGCATCCCGAACATCTGGTGGGTCAGGTTCTTCAATTCCATGAACAAGCTGATCCTCGACACCATCGAAGTGGTGGATGTGCCCAAAGTCGCCTGCGCGGCACGGGAGGACATCGCCGACTCACGCCAGCGACTCAGCGAGATCCTCGAGCCGTACTGGCGGCAGATGGACTGATCCGGGATGCACGCATGAACCGGCTCAACGACAGCGACGTGGCGAACAGGCTACTGGACAAGACCCGCCTGGAATGCCGGATCTGCTGGTACGTCTACGACCCGGCGGAAGGCGACGAATACGAGCAGATCCCCGAGGGGACGCCATTCTCCGGCCTGCCGGATCACTGGCGCTGCCCTCAGTGCGACGCAGAAAAAGACAAGTTTCTCCCCCTGGAGGAATGAGAGCGGTCATGCCCCTCACGCCCCAAGCTCTCGTCGACATCTACCAGCGCATCGCCGACGAGCGGATGCAGGGGATGCCGTTCATCAATCCGGCCCTGCGGGTCGAGGCCGTGGATTTCCGTCCTTGGGAGGATCATCAGGTCGGCGTCCTGATCACGCCATGGTTCATGAATCTGGTCCTTATCCCCGGGCCTGAGGACGAATGGCGCGACTTTGGCAGCGACAAAGCGACAGCATGGGAATTCCCCTCCGGCAGCTGCGAATTCCACGCCAGCCGGCCGGACGGCCAATCCCTCCACATGTGCGCCAGCCTGTTCACCTCGGTGGAAGATTTTCCCGATCAGGACACGGCCAGGGACATCGGCAGGGAAGTGATGAAGAGCCTGTTTACGCCATCGCCGGACGGCCGCAGCCAGATCGACGAGCGACAGGCGGACGCGGATGCCCTGCTCGCCAAACCGGTCAGCCGACGCGGCTTGCTGCGCAGTCTGATGCTGCAGGAGGACTGAACATCCCATGCACGAACTCTCCGTCTGCCTGGCCCTGATGAAACAGGTCGAGCGCATCGCCGACGAACATGGCGCGCGCCGGGTAGAGCGGATCGTGCTGCGGATCGGCCCCCTGTCCGGTGTCGAACCGGCGCTGTTGCGCCACGCCTACCCGCTGGCCGCCACCGGCACCGTGGCCGAGGATGCAGAACTGGAGATCGAGACCGGACCGGTGGTCGTCCAGTGCACCC
>CBDTYJ010000194.1:0-5291 GCA_965364575.1 uncultured Gammaproteobacteria bacterium | reverse complement strand
CTTGCCGGGCGTCAGCATCGGCGCGTAGCCCAGCAGCTTCGATGCCCTGACATTGGCGCGCGCCGCCCAATTCAACAGTCCCGTCGGCACCCGCAGCTGACGGACTCTGCCTCCGCCCACGGCCTGCGCCATCTCGCTCCAGTCATAGCCACCCGGCCGGCCGTCGTCGATGGCGTACACCTGGTGCCGGCAATCAGACCAGTTTCGCAGCCAGGCGACGGCAGCAGCAGCCAGATCCTCCACATGCAGCAAGGACAGACGCTGTCCCGCCGGACCGGGCACGAACGCGAATCCGCGCCGCAGCCAGGCCAGTATCGGCTTCATCTCCTTGTCGCCGGGACCATACACCGCAGGCGGTCGCAGTATAGTCCAAGCCAGGTCCTGATGCCCCCTGAGGGCCCGCTCGCCCAGGGCCTTGCTGGCCGCGTAGTCCGAAATCTCCGGCCGGCTGGCGGCCAGAGACGAGATCAGCAGCACGGGCGGCGACCGGTCCAGATCACTCAGCACGGACGCAAGATGGCGCACTCCATCCACATTGGCGGCCGCGAAATCGGCCGGCGTCCGCCCCCTCACGCTGCCGGCGCAATAGACCACCGCGCTCACATCTGCCAGGGCCTTGGATAGTCCCGGCGGATCGTCGAGGCGGACGTAGACGACTTCGCTGGAAGGGTCCAGCCGGGATGCATGGGGGGAGCCGGGACGGACCAGGGTCCGGACCCGAAAGCCATCGGCCAGCAACTGTCGATGCAGTTGCTGGCCGATGAAGCCGGTAGATCCGGTAAGGGCTACGAGAGGTGCTTGCGCTCTGGCGTCATCCATTCGCTTCCGCGGAAGCGAAGCCTTCTCCGTCCTGGGCCGCGTCCCACGATTCGCGGGCCAGGAAGTCCCGCTTGGTCTGGGATCGGGACAGCTTGCCCGAAGAGGTGCGCGGCAGGGTGCCGCTGGGCACGAGGTCGATGTAGCTGTTGATACCGAAATGGGTTTGCACGGCCGCTTTCATCTCTTCGATGATCTGGCGGCACTTGGCAGGATTCTTCTCCCTGGACTCCGCGACCAGCACCGCCAGTTCTTCCCCTTCCCGGGTCGGAGCCGCGAAAGCGGACACGTGGCCGTAACGTACGCCGGGGATCTGCTCTGCCAGATGTTCCAGATCCTGGGGCCAGATGTTGCGACCCTTGATGATGATCACGTCCTTATGCCGGGCGGTGACGAAGACCCGGGATCCGACGCAGTAACCGATGTCACCCGTATCGAGCCACCCGTCCTCGGACATTACCTCAGCGGTTGACTCCGGATCTTCGAAGTAGCCGGTCATCACACTCGGGCCCTTGACCCAGATCCGTCCGCAGCGGCGATCGGGCAGCGGCTCGCCGTTATCATCACGCACCGAATAGGAATAACTGGGCAGGAACTCACCGCAGTCGACGAAACACAGCGAGTTTTTGGAGCCGCGCTTGTCGGCCGGCAGCGGCCGCGCCTCACCGCGCTCGGCCATGATCTCCTTGTCGACGATGTCGATCTCGAGACCGGCTCCGAGCGGCGCGAAGCTGATGGCCAGGGTGCATTCCGCCATGCCGTAGCACGCCACCCAGGCCTCCGGGCTGAAACCGGTGGGCTTCAGCACTTCGGCGAAACGCTCGAGCGGCTCCGGGTTGATCCGCTCGGCGCCGACGCAGGCGACGCGCCAGGCACTGAGATCATAGGCCTGGCAGTCGGCCCAGCGCAGACGCTTGGCGCACAGCGCATAGCCGAACGGCGGGCTGGACGAGATCGTGCCGCGATTCTCCGACAACAGCTTGAGCCACAGTCTCGGGCGCATCGCAAAGCTGCGGGGCGACAGATAGTCGGTGGACAGCTGGCTGGCCAGGGGCACCAGCATAAAGCCGACCAGGCCCATATCGTGGTAGAGCGGCAGCCACGACACCATGCGGTCCTCGCGGCTGATCTTGAGCCCTTCCTGGGCGATCTCCGACAGATTCTTGAGGGCTGCCTTCTGCGTGATCTCGACACCACGCGGGAAACGCGTGCTGCCCGAGGTGTATTGCAGATAGGCCGGCTCGTCCGCCGCCATCGGCCGCAATTCAGCATCGGACTCCGGCAGCGCATCGAAGTCTTCTGGAACGCCGGCCATGGCCAGGCCCATGCCGACAGTCGCTTCCTTCAGGAAAGTGGCGTGGGACTCGGGAGACACGGCGATGTCGGCCCCACAGGTTTCCAGCATCCGACGGAGCTGTTCGACATATGCCTTGTGTGCCCCGATCTGCACGCTGGACGGCAGTGCCACGGGGATGAAGCCGGCGTACTGACAGGCGTAGAAGAAACGGTGGAACATGGGATGGGTCTCGGCAATGATGCCGACCCGCGCGCCACGCTCGCATCCGAGCCCGAGCAACCGGCGAGCCAGGACCTGAGCGTCGTCGCGCAGCTCCCTGTAACTCAAAACGGCGTAAAGCTCTCCGCGCCCGTTGTAAAAGTTATAACCCGTCTCGCCGTCGGCCGCATATTCAAGCGCTTCGACCAGGTTGGCGAAGCCTTTGTTCTTGAGCGGCAGGCACCGGTTCGTCTCTGTCGGTTTCATCGACATGGATTCAGCTGACAAGATTTATCCTCGGGTGGCCCCTAGAGCGAGTCGCTCCTATGCAACATCATATCACTTTTCAGTGTCTTGGCGATGTATTAGAAACACAAAATGAGCGCGACACACAGCCCCGGCCGGATCGCTCCGGTCGGTGGTTGAGGCAACGCCAGCAGGCAATTTTGGCAGGGATTGGACGCTCATGCCAAGTCCCCCGTTCGCCGCCCGCAAGTACCCGGAACCGACCCGCCAGCGCAAACTGTCGAAACTTTCGTCACACTGTTGCGCACGCGCAACAGCCGCCGACACGAGTCTGAAGCCAGGGAATCGTATCCCGAAGCGCGGTCGGAATCGAATTCTGCACTGCAATATAAAGGCCTGGCGGCCTTATCTCCGGGATCCCCTCGACCAGCATTGGTGCGCGATCCGGCGCGACCCGGGCGATTCTTTTCGTTCATCCGGGACCCGAAAAAGAAATCTCCGAATCCGGGGCTCGGGCTCGGGCATTCCGGATCCGGATCGCGGATCCCGCGCAAATTTGCGCGATCCGGCAAATGTTCGGATCGGAACCATTCGGCCAGTCTATGAATTGGCCGGGGGATATCCCGGCGGCACGGCTGAGCCACCGTGATAGATCGTCGCGACCCGGGTTGGGGAGGCTCTGCGCGCATCAGAGCGGACCTTGAGACGGGATCAGTCCTTGACCAGCCGGATGATGCCGCAGGCGTCCCGGGACCCACCGGCGCAACCTTTCTTCAGGTCGCTCTCCTCGTCGCAATAGGTGTCCTGTTGCGTGTGGATGATGAACGCGCTGCCGTTCTCGTCGAGGATGGTAAGACGGCCCGGAGACAAGGTCACCCGATTGGTGGTGTGCTTCATGTGGCCCTTGCCGTTCCTGACCTCGATATTGATCAGGTCTCCCATGTGATACGGGTGGTTGATATCGCGCGCGGGCGTCTCGTCCCCGGCGCTGTCGGGACGGGATTCTCCGAACGGGCCCGGATCATGATGACCGCCGGCGGCGCCACAGGGCTCACACGCCGCGTTCTCGTGGATGTGGACAGCGTGCTTGCCGTCGGTGAGACCGTCCACCTTCATTTCGACAGTGACTTCCTTGATTCCCTCAGGCGTCACTTGCTCGACCAGCGTGGCGGTACCCTTGATATCGGGGTCGCTGCAGCCCTTGATCTCCGCCGCGGCCTTCATGCCGCCCGCGCCGGCTACGCAGGGGACGAGTAGCAGCGTCACCCCGAGGCTGGAAACGGTGTGAACAAATCCATTGCGTCTTGATTTACACGTCACCATCCCGATCCTCCCGCGCATGTCCGCGCGTCTCGTGTGAGCCTCGATGCGACCCATCCCCCCACAATCGACCGTTATCTGGCCATCACACGACGAATCAGTCAAGTACGAGGCTGACAGCGATCGCTTTACCGCCTGGTATCTGGCGACGTCCCGGTGACGCATATCCTTCGTTGACTGCCCGAGAGAACGCGTGGTGAGGACGGGCCGCGGATCGATCAGCGCGGACGATCTACGCTGATCGACGCCCTGATTTCACGCAGCTTTGCCTTCACCAGGGCCGCATTGTCGCGGCCCATCCGGATGAGCGTCTTTTGCCCGGCTGATCGAGCCTCCAGTTCCGGATCGGCGAACTGATAAAGGACATGCGGGCGCACCAGACGGACCGGGCCGTCGATCTCGGGCGCGGCCAGCAGATCGTCGATAGCTGCGATGACCCGATCGTTGAATTCCGCATCCGGGTAGCCGAGTTCCTGATAGGCCTGCTGGAACAGTGGATAAAGGCGTAGATAGACGCCGAGTATCTGGTCGGTGTCTGTAGCGGCAAAGACCTTCACCCACGGCGTGTAGCGGGCGAAGTTCTCGGCACTGATCACCGTCCATTGGTCATCGTCGCCCGAGGCGATAAAGCGCCCGGGCAGCGGGGGCACGACCCTCAGGCGCAGGGCGATCTTTTCGCGGGGCAGATTATCGAGCGTCACCACTGCCTTGCGGACAATGTCTGCGGGCGTCAACAACTGCTCCACGTATTCCTCGCCCATCAGCCCGACAGCGGCGTCGCGCACCTCCGTGTCGCTGTCATCCAGTGCCGGCAGAGGCTCCCCGGCCGGTTCGATATCCGGGGGCGGCAATGCTTCGGGGACGACTGCCGGCGCCGTCGCTGGCTGTTCTGGCGGTGCCGTCGACGGTCCGGCCGGCTCCGTGATCGGTACCGGCGGCGACTCGGTCTGCGTGGATCGGAAGGCTAAAAAGGCGGCTGCGGCCAGCAACAGGATCGCCAGCAGGATCCACGAGGCTCTGTTCACAATCACTCCCTCCGGGTCTGAGGTGCGGGGACGATCGCCTCGGCACCAGGGCATAGAGCCCGTATGCGGATGCGCGAGCCCGGAGACCGGTCCGCGCCAGTAGCTACGCGCCGGCGAGTGCATCGGGCGCGGATCAAAAACGTGCCGGCTAGCGGACGCGACCATGGGCTTTGAGCGTCGGACATGGCCTCGATCATAACAACAGCCCGGTTGTGACGAGCCAGCCGCTCCCGGATGGTAGTCGGCTCATCACAGGATGTCCGCGACCCACCCAGCCTCCCGTAGCCGTTGGCGGATTTCGCGTTCACGCTAATCGGCTACCCGGACAGCGGGTCCCGGCCGGGACTGCAGCCGCCGCGACAGGATACCGTGTGCCCGTCGATCCAGCG
>CBDTYJ010000193.1:0-5314 GCA_965364575.1 uncultured Gammaproteobacteria bacterium | reverse complement strand
GATTCGGCGATGATGGCCTGCTGCCGGGCGACGGCATTGAAGCCGCCGTAGGCCATGTAGGCGAAGATGGCAAACACCGCCATCGCCACCAGGATCTCCAGCAGCGTAAAGCCCGTGCTGCGGCCCGGGATCCTCGTCACTGGGGTTCGTCCTCCGGCCGGTCCCCGTCGCCGGCGTCCTCGGCGGGGGCCGGGCCGCCGGGTACGTCCGCGAAGCCGGTGCCGCTCCAGCTGCTGGTGACACCAGGCGGCACCGGCAGCGTCAGGAACCCGGTCGCGCCGCCGATGACGGTGTCCGGGTCATCCACATAACTGACCTCGACGTCGATCCGGCGCAGGTCGTCGACACCGGTCTCCGATACACGCGCCTCCCATCGGTATTCGGCGTTGGCGAATTCCGTCTCGCCGTCAAACTCACCCACGTCCGGCAATTCGCCGCTGACCCGGATGCGGGTGATCTCGTTGAGCGCCACCCAGCTGGCCAGGGTCCGCTCCTTCATCTGGATGGTGCCGGCGCTGATGCCGATGATCTGGTTGAACAGGCCGACGATCCCGAGCGCCACGATCAGCAGCGCCACCATGACCTCCAGCAGCGTAAAGCCGTCCCCCCGCTGCCCAAGATTGACGTCAGAAATCATCGGGACCCAGCTCGCGGACTTCCAGACGGCCATCCATTTGACCTGCCACCTCGAACTGGGTGTCGCCGAATTCGCGGCCGAGGAACAGCAGGAATGGCGTCAACTCGCCGCTGGACAGGATCGCCACCTGGGGTTTGATCTCGTCCGGGTTGCCGGCGGGTTCCAGCACGACCTCCTGATCTTCGACCGTCAGTGAGAAGAACAGGCCCTCTGGCAATTGGCGTTCGCGGAAGCTGCGGTCCGCATCCATGGGCAGCCAGCTCTCTGTGTCGCGGGAGTAAAGCATGAAGCGGTAGCGGTCCTCCTCCACATACAGGCCCAGGTCCCGACCCTGCATCAACGCTTCTTCGCCGGCGAGCCGCATCAACGCCTCCAGGCGCAGGGATTCCCGCTGGAGTTCGTCGTCGGTGCCGAGTGTGCCGACGGAGATCATGGCGGTGGCGGCCATGATGGACAGGATCACCAGCACGACCAGCAATTCCAGCAGCGAGAAGCCGCGCTGCCGGAATTCCCGGCTGGCTCGGGGCAAGGGGAAGGTGCTCAGTCGATGTTCCAGTTGCCGATGTCGCCGTCGATGCCTTCGCCACCCGGCTGGACGTCGGCGCCGAGCGTGAATACGTCGAACTCGCTGGTGCCGCTCTGGCCGGGATACAGGTATTGATAGGGCGAGCCCCATGGATCCACCGGTATCTTGTCCAGGTAACCGCCCTTGCGCCAGTTGCGGATGCTGGGATCGGCCGGCTGCGTGACCAGGGCCTCGAGACCCTGGTCGGTGGTCGGATAGCGGAAGTTGTCGAGCCGGTAGAGTTGCAGCGCGCTCTCGATGGCGCGGATGTCCTGCTTGGCCCGGTTGATCTGGGCATCGTCGATCCGGCTGATGACGTTCGGCGCGACGATCGCCGCGAGGATGCCGAGGATGACGACCACGACCATGATCTCGATCAGGGTGAAACCGCGTTCGCGACCGCGTGCGGCGTTTGCCATACTCATTTCGAATTCGCTCATACTTCGCTTACCCGTTAATCTGCCGGCCGGCGGACTGACCCGCCGGATAAGGGTTCAATGATATCAGGAATGCAGGGTGATCAAGGCTCGCGCACCCGGCCCGCGGGCACGCCCGCGGCCCCGGGCCGGGCGGTATGGATCGCCACCTACGGGACCTTGCTGCTGATCCTTGTGCTGGCCCTGTTGGGCGACCCGGCCCGGGCCCTGCTGCGCTACGAGCGCGTGGGCCTGTCGACCGGCCAACTCTGGCGGCTGGTCAGCGGGCACCTGGTGCATATCGATCTGGTCCACGCCTTGCTCAACGGCGCGGCTCTGTGGCTGCTGGTGGCGGCCGTCGGGCGGGGCATGCAGGCGCGCGAATGGATCCTGATCCTGGCCGGAGCAGTCGCCGGCGTGGATGCCGGATTGTACTGGCTGGTGCCGGAGATAAGCTGGTATGTGGGCCTGTCCGGCGTGCTGCACGGCGCGCTGGCGGGCCCTGCTCTGCTGCTGTGCCTGCGTCGCCGCCCGCTGGGATTGTTGTTGCTGGCGATGCTGGCGGCCAAGTTGTCCTGGGAAGTCTTCCAGGGCCCGATGCCGGGCACCGGTGCGCTGGTGTCCGGGCCCGTGGTCACCGAGGCGCATCTGTTCGGCGCCATCGGCGGCCTTGCCGGGGCCTTGCTGGCGTGGGCGATGGCCGGCCGGCGATCGGTATAATCCGGACCCGCCGGCGGTGCGGGACGCGCGACAGGAGTCACGAGAGATGAGTCTGGCAATGGTGTTTCCCGGGCAGGGTTCCCAGTCCCGGGGCATGCTGTCCGAATTTGGCGATGCCGACCCGGTGGTGCGGGCTACCTTCGACGAGGCGTCGACGGTACTCGGCTACGATCTGTGGGGGCTGGTCCAGAACGGACCGGCCGGCGATCTGGATCGCACCGACCGGACCCAGCCGGCCCTGCTCAGCGCCGGCGTCGCCGTCTACCGGGCCTGGAACGACCGCGGGGGGCCGCGGCCGGCGATGATGGCCGGACACAGCCTCGGGGAATACACAGCGCTGGTGTGTGCGGGGGTACTGGATTTCGCGACCGCCGTCGATCTGGTCCGCTTTCGCGGCGAGATCATGCAATCGGCAGTGCCGGCGGGAGAGGGTGCCATGGCCGCCGTCCTCGGCCTCGATGACGAACAGGTGGCGGAGGCCTGCCGGCGGGGCGCCGGGGATGAGATCGTGGCTCCGGTCAACTTCAACTCTCCGGGTCAGGTGGTGATCGGTGGCGCCAGTGGCGCGGTGGCCCGGGCCGCGGAGGCCGCCACCGAGCTGGGGGCGAAGCGGGTAGTGGCATTGTCGGTCAGTGTCCCGTCTCACTGTGCGCTGATGGAGCCGGCCGCCAGAGAACTGGCCGCCCGCCTGGCCACGGTCGAGATCCGCCCGCCCGCTATACCTGTGATCCACAATGCCGATGCCAGGACTCACGATGAGCCGCAGGAGATCCGCCAGGCGCTGGCCGTGCATCTGCAGCAGCCGGTGCTCTGGACAGACTCCATGCGCGCGATGACTGCGGCGGGGGTGGATGTCGTGATCGAAGCGGGCCCCGGCAAGGTGCTGGCGGGCCTGATCCGTCGCATCGACCGCGGCCTGGCTTCATTCCCCGTGTTCGATCCATCGACCCTGGAAAAAGCTTTGCACGGAATCCAAGGAGGTCATGCCAAGTGAACGAGACATTGTTGTCAGGTGAGGTCGCGCTGGTCACCGGCGCCTCACGCGGCATCGGCCGCGCCATCGCCGATGCCCTGGGTCAGTCGGGGGCCACCGTGATCGGCACGGCCACCTCCGACTCCGGAGCGTCGGCTATCGATGCGCGCTTTGCCGAGATGGGCATCGCCGGTCGCGGTGCAGCGCTCGACGTCAACGACGAATCGGGAGTGATGGAACTGGTCAAGGACATCGGCGCCAAAGAGGGGGCGGTGACGATACTGGTCAACAACGCCGGCATCACACGCGACAATCTGCTGCTGAGGATGAAGACCGAGGAATGGGACGACATCATAGATACCAACCTCAGCGCCCTGTTCAGAACCTGCAAGGCGTGTCTGCGCGGCATGATGAAAGCGCGCCGCGGACGAATCATAAATATCGGTTCGGTGGTGGGGATGATGGGCAATGCCGGACAGACCAACTATGGCGCGGCCAAGGCGGGCATGATCGGTTTCACCCGCTCGCTGGCGCGGGAGGTTGCCTCGCGCGGCATCACGGTCAACACCGTCGCGCCGGGATTCATCGAGACCGACATGACCCAGGCCATGGACGAAGCGCAACGCAGCTCGCTCGCTGCGCAGATACCGTTGCAGAAACTCGGGACTCCGGAAGATATCGCTGCGTCGGTGGTATTTCTGGCGTCGCCCGGCGCTGCCTATATCACCGGAGAGACACTGAACGTCAATGGCGGTATGAGCATGGGCTGAACGTGCTGCATTGCAGAGCATCGAGAAACTCAGCCCAACTTCTTGTTTTTTAATGTCTACAGCCCGGTTGCCCCGCGTGTGGATGAACGCAGGTTAATTCTCTACAATACCGGCCTCGGCTGCGACCGTTGATGGGGGCCGGCCGCTTACGACAATCGCTTCTTGAGGAAGAAACTAAAGATGAGCAGCATCGAAGAACAAGTGAAGAACATCGTTGCCGAGCAGCTTGGCGTAAAAGAAGAAGAAGTGACCAACGATGCTTCTTTCGTCGATGACCTTGGTGCGGATTCCCTGGATACGGTCGAACTCGTAATGGCTCTGGAAGAGGCGTTCGAGTGCGAGATTCCGGATGAGGAAGCCGAGAAGATCACCACGGTGCAGCAGGCCATCGACTACGTAAAGCAGCGCGGTAGCGACAGCTGATCGCCCCTGGCTCTGCGGCGGGCGCCCCGGCGCCCGTCTCCGTTTCTCACACTGACCTCATGCCCCGAGGTAGCTCCGCTTGAGCAGGCGTCGCGTCGTAGTCACTGGCCTTGGCATCGTCTCGCCGGTCGGCAGCAAGATCGACCAGGCCTGGGCCAACATCGTCGCCGGCCGTAGCGGCATCGGCCCCATCACCCGTTTCGACGTCAGCCGTTTCTCCACCCGCATCGGTGGCGCGGTCCTGGATTTCGACCGCGAGCGCTATCTGTCCGACAAAGACGCCCGCAAGATGGACGAGTTCATGCACTTCGGCGTCGGCGCCTGCGTGGATGCCATCGAGGATTCCGGGGTCCAAGTGGACGAGAGCAATTCGGCGCGTGTCGGCGTCGTCTTCGGATCCGGCATCGGCGGCATCGAGACCATCGAGGTCAGCCTCGAAAAATATATCGATGGCGGCCGCTCGCCGCGCCGAATCTCGCCGTTCTTTATCCCGAGCAGCATCATCAACATGGTGTCGGGTTACGTCTCAATCGCCTACGGCATGCGCGGGCCCAATCTGGGCGTGGTGACGGCCTGCACCACGGGCACCCACAGCATCGGCCTGGCGGCACGCTCGATCGCCTACGGGGATGCGGACGTGATGGTGGCCGGCGGCTCGGAGATGGCTACCTCAACCCTGGGTCTGGGCGGATTCTGCTCGGCCAAGGCCCTGTCCACCCGCAACGACGATCCGGAGGGCGCCAGCCGTCCCTGGGACCGGGACCGGGACGGATTCGTGCTCGGCGACGGCGCCGGCGCGATGGTGGTGGA
>CBDTYJ010000192.1:0-5317 GCA_965364575.1 uncultured Gammaproteobacteria bacterium | reverse complement strand
TGGCCGGTCGGGATGACTCGTCGCCTTCGGCTCCTCGCCCTGCGGGCCGCCGCCGATGCCAGTAAATCCAGGGCCGCCGCACGATCTGTCGATCGGGCTACCCGCCAGAAGGAGGCGAATGATACCGGTGGATTCGGGGCAGGTAAAGCGAGGCCCGGGCGGCTCAGCCGATCTCGGTTCCGGGCTCGGAATCGTTCTCGCCGGTCTCTTTCTGGATACGCTCGTAGATCTCCTGGCGGTGCACGGAGACCGACTTCGGCGCGCTGATGCCGATCCTGACCTGGTTGCCCTTGACGCCCAGCACGGTGACGGTGACTTCGTCACCGATGACGACCGCCTCGCCTACGCGCCTGGTTAGTATGAGCATGGTTCGTAAATCCCTGAATCCTTGCGAATTATTGTATGCCAAGAGCGGGATAAACACACTCCGGCCTACTCCCTGGCCCGTCAATGGGCCGTTTTGTCCACTTTCGCTCAGTCGCTCCGGGGCCCAGGGGGGCGGTCGAGCTCGAAGGCCCGGTGGAGGCTGCGAACCGCGGCGTCGATATCTTTATCGGCCAACAATACGGAAATCTTGATCTCGGACGTTGAGACCATGCGCACATTTATGCCTTCTGCTGCCAGGGTCTCGAACAGGTGGCTGGCGATCCCGGCGTGGCTGCGCATGCCTACGCCGACCACCGACAGTTTGGCCACGGCCTCGTTGCCGCGCACGTCCTCGGCGCCGAGCGCCTTCGCGGCCTGGCGGGCCAGATCCATGGCCTGGGGGAAATCCGACCGGTCGACGCTGAAACTGAAATCCACGCAGCCGTCCCGGGGCGCGTTCATGACGATCATGTCCACCTGGATGCGGGCATCCGACACCGGCCGCAGGATCGCGGCCGCGGCGCCGGGCCGATCCGGGACACCGATCACGGTGATCTCGGCCTCGTCACGGCTGAAGGCGATTCCGGATACGACGGGTGCTTCCACGCCGGGCTCCTCGAAACTGATCAGGGTGCCCTCACCGACGCCGCTCATGTGCAGCACCCGCAGGGGCACGTTGTATTTGCCGGCGAACTTGACGGCGCGGATCTGCAGCACCCGCGAGCCCTGGCTGGCCAGCTCGATGATCTCCTCGAAGGTGATACGCGACAAGCGCCTCGCCTCCGGCACGACCCGCGGGTCGGTCGTATAGATGCCGTCCACGTCAGTCAGGATCTGGCATTCGTCCGCGTCCAGCGCCGCCGCCAGTGCCACCGCCGTGGTGTCCGATCCGCCGCGGCCGAAGGTCGTGATCTCCCCTTCGGCGTCCACGCCCTGGAACCCGGCCACGACCGGGATCCCGCCGGCGGCGATGTACGCGCCGAGACGGGACGTCTCCACCTCGCGGATATGCGCTTTGCTGAACACGCTGTCGGTCAGGATCCGCACCTGGCTGCCCAGAAACGAACGGGCCTCGCAGCCGGCCTCCCGCAAGGCCATGGCGAACAGCGCCACACTCACCTGTTCGCCCGACGACAGCAGCATATCCATCTCCCGCCGTGACGGCTCCTCGCCGATCGCCCGGGTCAGGCCGACCAGACGGTCGGTCTCGGCGCCCATGGCGGAAACCACCACCACCGGTCGATGGCCGTCGCTCTTGCACTTTGCCACGACCGCCGCGGCGCGACAGATGTGCGCCGGGGTGGCGACCGATGTGCCGCCGAATTTCTGGATGACCAGGCCCATGCGCCGGGTCGCCGCGCGGGCCTAGGCGACCCGTTCGGCGACGTACTGGCTGACCCGCGCCAGCGCGGCGTCCATGCCGCCGGGCTCGGTGCCGCCGGCTTGCGCCATGTCCGGGCGTCCACCGCCCTTGCCGCCGACGAGCTGAGCCACATCGTTGACCAGGTCGCCGGCCTTGATCACGGCGGTGGCGTCCTTGCTGACGCCGGCCACCAGCCGCACCTTGCCGTCTTCCACCGCACCCAGCACCACCACCGCGCGGCCGAGTTTCTGTTTGAGACGGTCCACGGCATCGCGCAGGGCCCTGGCGTCGGCGCCGTCCACCCTCGCGGCGAGGACCTGGATGTCCCCCACCGCCACGGCCTGGCCCGCCAGATCCTGTCCCTGGCCACTGGCGAGCTGGCCCTTTAACTTCTGGACCTCCTTGTCGAGCTGCCGGCTGCGCTGAAGGAGCTGCCGGACTTTTTCTTCTGCATCGTCGCGGCCGCCCCGTACCAGGTCCGCGATCCGACGCAGCGCGTCCTCGCCGGCCCGCAGCCAGGCCAGGGCCCGGTCGCCGGTCACCGCCTCGATCCGCCGGATGCCGGAGGCGATGCCCGCCTCGGAGACGATCTTGAGCAAGCCGATGTCGCCGGCGCGGCTGACATGGGTACCGCCGCAAAGTTCGGTGGAGAAATCCCCCAGTCTCAGCACGCGGACCTGATCGTCGTATTTCTCGCCGAACAGGGCCATCGCCCCGGCGGCCACCGCGTCGTCGAACGCCATCTCCGCCGTCTCGGCCTCCGCGTTCGCCTGGATCTGATCGTTGACCAGGTCCTCGATCCGGGCGAGCTGTTCGGCGGTGACCGGTTCGAAGTGGGAGAAGTCGAAGCGCAGGCGATCCGGCGCGACCAGCGAACCCTTCTGGGTCACGTGCTCGCCCAGGACCTCGCGCAGCGCCGCGTGCAGAAGGTGCGTCGCCGAATGGTTCTGTACGATTGCGCGCCGCCGCTCGCCATCCACGCGGGCATTGACCGTGTCACCCACGGCCAGGCGGCCGCTTTCGATCCGGCCGATGTGGGCATGACCCTTGCCGGCCTTCTGGGTGTCCTGAATCCGCACCTGGACGCCATTGTCCGACAGCGTGCCGGTGTCTCCGACCTGGCCGCCACTTTCGGCATAGAACGGCGTACGGTCGAGGAACACGACCACGTCGTCGCCGGCCTCTGCGCTCTCGACCGCCGCGCCGTCCCTGACCAGCAGCGTGACGATGCCCTCCGCCTCCAGCGCCTCATAACCCAGGAATTCCGTCGCCGTCCGGGCCGCCGCGTCACCGCTGCCGATCACCTTGGCCAGGCTGGTCTGCAGATCTCCGACCGCGAACTGGCTGCCGGCCCGGCCGCGCTGGCGTTGGGCCTCCATGGCCGCGTCGAACCCGGCCTGGTCGATGCCGAGGCCCCGCTCCCGGGCGATGTCCGCGGTCAGATCCAGCGGGAAACCATAGGTGTCATAGAGCTTGAAAGCGGTCTCACCGGGGATCTCGTCACCGCTCATGGCCGCGATGGCCTCCTCCAGGATCCCCATGCCCTGCTCCAGGGTCTCGGCGAAGCGTTCTTCTTCCTGGCGCAGCACGCGCGCCACCTGATCCACCGAGCGGCGTAATTCCGGATAGGCCTCGCCCATCTGTCCGTCGAGCGGCGCCACCAGCCTGTAGAAGAACGGCTCGTGCATGCCGAGCTTGTAGCCGTGACGGATCGCCCGGCGGATGATCCGCCTCAGGACGTAACCGCGGCCCTCATTGGACGGCAACACGCCGTCGACGATCAAAAACGCGCAGGCGCGGATGTGATCGGCGATCACCTTGAGCGAGGGGCTCTCGAGATCGTCCGCACCGGTCGCCTCCGCGGCGGCGCTGATCAGGGCCCGGAACAGGTCGATGTCGTAATTGCTGTGGACGCCCTGCATCACGGCCGCCATCCGCTCCAGCCCCATGCCGGTGTCCACCGACGGCCGCGGCAGGGCCGTCAGGGTGCCGTCCGCCGCCCGGTCGAACTGCATGAAGACCAGGTTCCAGACTTCCACATAGCGGTCGCCGTCTTCCTCCGGCGTACCCGGCGGCCCGCCCTCGACCCCGGGCCCGTGGTCGTAGAAGATCTCGCTGCACGGGCCGCAGGGACCGGTATCGCCCATGGCCCAGAAGTTGCTGTCGGCGCCCAGGCGGGCGAATCGGGCGGGATCGATGCCGATCTCTTCCAGCCATATCCTGGCGGCCTCGTCGTCTTCCTCGAACACGGTGATCCACAGCTTGTCGGCGGGCAGGCCCATCTCGACGGTCATGAACTCCCAGGCGAACCGGATAGCCTCGCGTTTGAAATAGTCGCCGAAGCTGAAATTGCCCAGCATCTCGAAAAAGGTGTGGTGGCGGGCCGTGTAACCCACATTCTCCAGGTCGTTGTGCTTGCCGCCGGCGCGCACGCAGCGCTGGGAAGAGCACGCCCGGCTGTAGGCGCGCTTGTCCATGCCCAGGAACACGTCCTTGAACTGGACCATGCCGGCATTGGTGAACAACAGGGTCGGATCATCGGCCGGCACCAGCGGGCTCGAGGCCACGATCTGGTGATCGTTGCGAGCGAAGTAATCCAGGAATCGCTTACGAATTTCGGCGCTTTTCATCATCGGGCTGTCTTTCGATCCGGCTGCCGGCACGGGCCGGAACGGGGTCTGAATGAGAAAGGTTACGGGCTGCGGGCCCGGCTGGCCAGCCCCCGGGGTCAGTCGTCCTCGCCCACGGCGGCCCGGATCTCTCCCGGCCCGAAACCCCGATACTGGAGGAATCTCATCTGGCGGGCTTTTTCCGGGAAATCCGCGGGCGCGGCGGGGCCGAATCGCTTGCGCCGGACGGCCCTAGCCGCGGCCTGCCAGTCGGTCCCCGCCTCGTCGAAGGCGATGTCGATCAGCTCGCCGCCGACCCCCCGCTCCTCCAGCTCGCGCCGGATGCGCAGCGGTCCCTGTCCCCGGGCGGCCCGGGCGGCGATAAAATTCTCGGCGAAACGGGCATCGGACAGCAGATTCTCTGCCACCAGCTCGTCGAGAACAGCAGCCACCAGTTCGGCAGGCAGATCGCGGCCCACGAGGCGCCGTGACAGCTCGGCCCGGGCATACTCGCGCCGGGCAAGCAGGTTCATGGCGGCACGGCGGACGTCGCCGGCAGTCGGCTCCGGAGCCGGCTCGCGGTCCATCAGGCCTGTTTGACGGCCTCGGGCTCGACCTCTTCCGGCTCGGGCGCAGAGCTCGGCAGCAGCTTCGCCCGGATCGCGTGCTCGATCTCCGCGGCGGTATCCGGATGGTCCATCAGGTACTGGCGCACGTTCTCCTTGCCCTGGCCGATACGGTCGCCCTTGTAGCTGTACCAGGAGCCGGATTTGTCCACCAGACCCTGCTCCACACCCATGTCGATGATCTCGCCCTCCCGGGAGATGCCGGTGCCATACATGATCTCGAACTCGGCCTTGCGGAACGGCGGCGCCACCTTGTTCTTGACCACCTTGACCCGGGTCTGGTTGCCGGTGACTTCCTCGCCCTTCTTGATCGCGCCGATGCGGCGGATATCCAGACGCACGGAGGAATAGAA
>CBDTYJ010000191.1:0-5339 GCA_965364575.1 uncultured Gammaproteobacteria bacterium | reverse complement strand
TTCCTGCCGCAGCGCCTCGCTGTCGGCGGCGGAGTTCTCGCCGTCGATCTCACCCTGGATGAGCTCGAGATGTCGTTTGTCGATCATGGCTAGATAAGATCCCTGTCCAACAGGACGTCGCGCAGTCGCTGCCGCGCTGTGAACAGCCTCGATTTGACGGTCTTTTCCTCGATCTGGAGGATCCGGGAGATATCGCTGTAGGAGCAGCCCATAAAGTGCTTGAGGACGATGACGCTGCGGTATTCGCTGCTGACCATCATCAGGGCCTCCTGCACGCGCTCGCAGGTCTGGCTGGATCGGACAGACTCCTCGGGTGACTTCCAGTCCGATGGCTGTTCCTCGATCGCCGAAGAACCCGGCTTCCTGCCGTTGAGAAGATTGATCGATTCATTCAGCGCAATCCTGTAGATCCAGCTGTAAAACCTGTAGTGCTCGTCGAAGCTGTCCAGTTTCTCGAACGCCTTCAGAAACACCGTCTGCGTCACGTCCCGGGCGTCATCCAGGCTATCGAGCATGCGATAGGCCGCGTTGAATATCGGCCGCTCGTAGCGGGTGACCAGGGCCTCGAAGGCCTTGCCGTCGCCGGAACGGCACTGCTGCACCAGCTCCGAATCCGCGTCTCTCATGACAAGTACAACCCAGCGCCGGGAAAGTTGGTGACCCGGACCGCTCGGTGCTGAATCCAGACGCCGGATCTACGGGCCGCCCGCACCCTGGACCTCGAATATGTGATCGAATCCCGAATATTTGAAGACGTCCATGATGTGGTTGTTGACGTTGACCAGCTTGAGTCCTCCCCCGGTGGCCATCAGACGTTTTTGCGTCCTCAGCAGCACCCCGAGACCCGCGCTGGATATGTACTCGAGACCGGAAAAATCCAGCACGCTGGCTTGTTCCAGGGCGTCGAGGAAGGCCTGGGCTTTCTCGCTCTGGGAAGCATCGAGACGGCCCTTGAGCACGACCACTCCCTCGCTTCCGTAATCGATCTCCAGCATCTCTCTACCTCAGCAGCTTGGTAAAAGTGATCCGACTCCGGCGCTCGGCCGGGTCGTAGTCGTAGTCGATGGAATCGATCATCTTCGGGATCAGGTGCAACCCCAGACCGCCGATCTTCCTGTCCTCCAGCGGGCTCTCGGTATCCACCTTGCGTTCGGCGGTGACGTCGAAGGGCTCGACGTCGAAGTCCGTCAGGCTGGCCACCAGCTCGCCGTCGGCCTGTTTCATGTCCAGCCGCACCGGATTGGGGTTGCCCGGGTTGTACTTCACCATGTTGGTGAACAGCTCCTCGACCGCGAAATTGACCGCAAAGTGATGGCGCGCGTCGATCGTCTCTCGCGAAAAGAAACGGTCGGTGAAGTCGAAGATGTCCTTCAGCGACTCGAAGCTCCGTGGGAACTCCTTGTTCATCGACGGATGACCGAAAACCGGCCGTCGCGCGGACCGACGGCCGCCCCGTCTGTGGCTGAGCTGATCACATTATCCCCCCCGCTCCCGCTCGTATCGCTCTTCGGCCGGTCCCCTGCCGGCTGGCGATTCAATGCGCCCAATACTAAGCCATCATGCGCTTTTGGCCAGCCATATGCCCGGCCGGCCGCCCCCGGTCCGGGGCGAAACGGCGTTGTGCATCGCAACGAGATCGATCCGATGCGGGTTCAGGGTGCACCGCAGCATCCGTCGCCGATGACTGATCAGCCGCGCGGGGTCCGGACACGGCATCGGGGAGCCGGTCAGTCCGGCAGGCGGCGCACCAGCACGATGGTGATGTCGTCGGTCTGCGGGGCATCGCCGCCGAAGGCCCGCGCCGCATGCAGCAGGGCCTCGACCACTTCGGTCATGGGCTGCTGGTGGTGCTCGCGGATGACCCGGGCGACCCGCTCCTGACCGAACTGCCGGCCCGATTCGTCTTCGTATTCATAGATGCCGTCAGAGATCAGGCCCAGCACGTCGCCGGGCCCCATATCGATACGCACGGCTTTTTCCAGGCTGGCCTGGGGCAACGCGCCCATAGGGAAAGTGGAGGCGCCATACCAGTCGCACTCGTCGCCGGCGTGGCGATAGTGCAGGAGCGGACCCTGGCCACCGGCATGGAATCGGACCACATGTTTGTCCGGGTTGAGCAGCCCCATAAAAGCCGTGACGAAACGATCGTCTGGCAGATCGTCCACCAGTTGATTATTGGCATGGGTGAAGACCTGGTCCAGATCGGCGCCGAGCCGCAATGCCATGCGGACCATGGAGCGGAGCTGGGTGGCGCTCAGGGCCGGGCCGATGCCGTGGCCGGTGGCATCGCCGAGCAGCAGGAACAGCTCGCCGCTGTCCAGGCGCACGAAATCGAACAGGTCGCCACCGGTCTGGTCCGTGGGCCGGAAGATGCCGGCGCCGTCGTAGTTGGCGACCCGCGGCATGCGCTTCGGCAGACCGCTCATCTGGATCTCCCGGGCGACGCTGATCTCCCGGTCCAGTTTCTGGGTCAGGATCATCTTCTCGGTCATCTGCACCCGGTGCAGGGCCACGGCGCACTGGGCCGCCAGGGCCGCGGCGACCCATTCGTCCTCGTCGTCGAACACGCCGTCCAGCTTGTTCAGGAGCTGCAGCACCCCGACCAGGGAGCCGTCGTGGTCGATCAGCGGCAGGGTCAGCATGCAGCGGGTTCGATAACCGCTCTGGCGGTCGAAATCCTGATTGAAGCGAGGATCCGCATAGCAGTCCGGGACGTTGATGATCTCCCGGGTCTGCACGCACTGGCCGACGATGCCCTGGTCCGCGGGCAGACGGATGGTCTCGAGCCCGGTGGCCACGGTCAGCTCCAGTTCGCCGGCCTCCGGGTCGTAAAGAAACACCGAGCCACGATCCGCCTGCAGCACGGTGCGCGCGGAATCCACCACCTCGGTCAACATGGTCCTGAGGTCGAAGGGCGCGGCCAGCTTGCGCGTGACTTCCAGGATCTGCTGCAGCTCGGCAGTCTGCAGCCGGGTGATCGGGGTCTGGCCGGCCATCGTCTCGACCATCTAGGCGGCGCCGAATCGTTTGTACTGGATGTCGATACCCGAGATCCGGGTCACGAGCTGATCCGAGCAGATCCCTGGCAGGCTCTCCGCCTGGTCCAGCGCGCGATTGGTCACCAGGATCTCGCCGCCTCCGCCCAGGTCCTCGCCCAGCTTGGAGGCCGTATTGACCGGATCGCCGTAGAAGTCCTCATCGCCCACCAGCAACAGCCGGCCATAGTCGATGCCGATCGCCAGCTCGATGCTGCCGACCCGCTTCCGCCCGCCGCCGAGCTCTTCGATGGCGGCATTGAGGTCGATGCCGGTCTGCAGCGCGTCTTCGGTGCGGCGGAAAAAAGCGTAGCAATTATCGGCCTCGAATTTCAGCAGCAGGCCGTTGTTTGCTGCGACCGCCGGGGCCACGATCCGGCGCGCCCGCTCGATCATCCCGAGGAAATGGCAGATGCCCAGCGACCGGGTAGTGACCGAGAACCCCTCCATGTCGGTGATCATGGCGATGCCGCTGGTGCCGAAACGGTCCCAGATTTCAGCATCCAGCCGCTCCCGCTCGGCCGCATCCGTGCACAGCGAGTAATCGGCCACCATCTGGTAAAAGGCTTCTGCGGAGCCGGTGTCGCCCGTATGGCCTTCAGTCCGCCCGATCTGATTTGTTTGACTTGGAATGGTCGTGCGCCCCCTGATGCTCCGTGATTCTACTCCTGACCCCCCGCCCTGCGGCAACCGCATACCCCGACCCGCCCGGGCTGAGGATCCTGTCCGGTACGATACTTTCGCCGGGCGGGGTACCCGTGCCCGTATCATAGGTGGATCGGGGCCGACTTCAGATATCCGTGGTCCGGTCCGCGCCCCTGCGACATGGAGCCGTTCAGTGTGACTGACGCGAAGACTGTTTTTGTCGTGCTGGGTAACCAGCTTTTCCCGCCGGACAGACTCCCGGGACCATCCGGGATGACGATCTTCATGGCCGAAGACGTGGGCCTGTGCACCTATGTGCGTCATCACCAGCAGAAGATCGTGCTGTTCCTGGCGGCCATGCGCGCCTATGCCGACGAACTGCGGGCCGCCGGGTTCGAAGTCATCTATCACGAGCTGGAACCGGACAGCGGACTCAGCTACGAGGAGCGGCTGGCGCAATCCATCGATGAATGTGGCGCTGGTGAGATCGCCCACTTCGAGATCGAAGACAAGGCCATGGAGACGCGGATCATCGATTTCGCCGAAGACCATGGGCTGCAACGCCGCGAGATCACGTCGCCCATGTTCCTCTGTAGCCGCGACGACTTCGCCGCGTTCGCGGAATCCGACTCCCGCCTGCTCATGGCCGAGTTCTACAAGATCCAGCGAAAACGCCTGTCCATCATGATCAACGAGGACGGCGGACCGGCGGGCGGCCAGTGGAGCTTCGATGCCGACAATCGCAAGAAGCTGCCCAAAAAGGTCGTCCCCCCTGAGGTGAGCGCGGCGGACAAGGGATCCCATGTGGAGGAGGTCATCGCGCTGGTCGAGAAACATTTCGGGGATCATCCGGGCAAGGCCGCAGACTTCTGGTGGCCCACCACCCGGAAAAAGGCCCGCGCCTGGCTGGAGGAATTCGTCGAGCAGCGTCTTGCCGGCTTCGGCCCCTACGAGGACGCGCTCACGACCCGGTCAGAGACAGTCTTCCATAGCCTCCTTAGCCCGATGATCAATATGGGATTGCTGACGCCGGACGAAGTCGTCGACCGCGTGTTGGATTATGCCGGTGAAAACGACGTCCCCATCAACAGCCTCGAAGGCTTTGTCCGTCAGGTGATCGGCTGGCGGGAATTCATCCGCGGCGTGTATCGGCAATACAGCGAAAAACAGGACGAAACCAACTTCTTCGCCCACGAACGGGAACTGACCGGCCACTGGTACGAGGGCAATACCGGCATCCCTCCCCTGGACGATGCCATCCACGCCGCTCAAAAGCTGGGCTGGACTCACCATATCCCACGGCTGATGGTGCTCGGCAACCTCATGACCCTGTGCGAGATACGGCCCCGGAGCGCCCACCGCTGGTTTATGGAGATGTTCGTGGATTCCTCGGAATGGGTGATGGGTCCGAACGTCTACGGCATGGGGCTGTTCAGCGACGGCGGGCTGTTCGCCACCAAGCCCTACATCTGCGGCTCGAATTATCTGCGCAAGATGAGCGATTATCCGAAGGGCGACTGGTGCGACGTGGTCGACGGACTCTACTGGCGGTTTATCGACAAGCACCGGGAATTTTTCGCCGGCAACCCGCGGCTGGCGCTGATGCCCAAAGCCCTGGATCGGCTGGACGACGGACGGCGGAAGAAGATCTTCCGGCTG
>CBDTYJ010000190.1:0-5355 GCA_965364575.1 uncultured Gammaproteobacteria bacterium | reverse complement strand
CTGATCGTCAAGGCGGCCGAGCAGATGACCGGCGGTCTCGTGGACAACAACCTGGCGTCGGCCCGGGCCAGCGTAATGGGCCATATGAACTTCGGCATGGACAGCGCAATCGTGGCCGATCCGATCACGGCGCCGGTCACCGACGCGTCCGCGCCGGTGCTGGTCAAGTCTTCGGAGACCCTGGGTGAGATGATCCGCCGCACCCGGGACGCGCTCATCGCCACGGGCTTCCGGAGTGGATCCGCGCCGATCGACGGCAATACCGTAGTAGAAGCTCTGGCCGCCGACATCATCGACGGCGTCATCGACGGCCGCGGCGGTCCGGCGGCAGACGCCCGGATCGCCGGTGTCGCCAACGTGGCCTCCGCGGTGGTGCTGGTGGAGGCGCTGATCAACGAACTCCGCGTCGGCGGCACCGACGCCACCGCCAGGATGGACAACGCGATCCTTCTGGTGAGACCCAACGCGCCGGCGAGTGCCAGCACGGCCAACGTGACCATTCCCGCGGCCATGCTGAGCCAGACCGCACTGGTCCTGGAGGCCACCCTGGCCTTCTCCGGCGAGCCCCTGATTCAGGACCTGCTGGATGCGGTGCGGGCGATCCCCGCTGACGCCCGGGCCGAAAACACGGGGAATATCGGAGAGGGCGCCCAGGCCGCGCTGGCGAACACCCTGAACGACGCCGCATTTGCCTCGGACGCGGAGATCGAGATTATCAATGCAGCGGTGCGCAACACGGCGCCGGAACCGCCACCTCCGCCAGCACCGGATCCCGATCCTGACCCCGCTCCGCCACCGCCCCCGCCGCCACCAGGCAACGGCACGGCGACGCTGTCGTGGACTCCGCCCACCGTGCGGGAGGATGGCACGCCACTGAACAACCTGGCGGGATTCAAGATCTATTACGGCCAGGATCCGAACCAGCTCGGCGAGCCGCCGATCGTGCTGGACAATGCAGGGCTCACCACTTACATGGTCGATAGCCTGCAGGAGCAGACCACCTGGTATTTCGCGGTTTCCGCCTTTGACGCGGACGGTCGCGAGAGCGCCCGCTCGGATACCGCCAGCAAGTCCTTCCCCTAAGGCATTGACGTAGCAGGAATTCGGCCCCCGGGACCCGCTGTCCCCGGGGGCCGTCCTCATTTCTCCCCGGGGAATCCAGGCGGATGGAGCGCAGCGGACACGCGGAATTCCGCCGGTCGCGGTCAGATTTTGCGCAAAATTTCTGTGATCCCGGTCACACTTCTTTGGTAAGCCCTTGGTTTGCAAGGCCCCCGATTTGGCGAGTTGGCAAGCCGCGATCCGGAGACTAGACTTCGCCCCGTTTGTTGAGTCGGATTATGTCCAAACAACCCATCATCTGGTAGCAGGCCTCAGACGGCCTCCCAATATGTAGGGATTTCAACGGGTTCCTTAATGAATTTAATATCTCTGCGGGCTTCGAGCCGGCCACTCCTCGCCTTTGCCGCAATTTCCATGCTGGCGCTGGCAGGTTGCGGTGGCGGCAACTCCAACAACAATTCTGTCGGATCGGCCGATCCGGTCGAACCGCCTCCGATTGCGCCACCTCCGGTGGATCCGCCCCCGCCGGTCGAGCCTCCGCCGTCCGAGCCCCCGCCGGATCCGGATCCGCCACCGCCCGACCCGACCGGTACGGCGCTGTTGTCCTGGATTCCCCCGACAGAACGTGAGGACGGAACGCCTCTGCTCGCGTTGGCAGGGTACCGGATCTTCTACGGCCAGGACCCGAACAATCTCGATATCATCGTCGAGCTGGACAACCCGGGCCTGACATCCTATCTGATCGAATACCTGGGGCTCGGTACCTGGTATTTTTCGATGACGGCCTTCGACACCGACGGGCGTGAAAGCGCGCCGTCTGACACGGCGAGCAAGACGATTACGTAGGCCGTCTCGGAACGCTATGCCGGTGATCCAGCGGACTGGCACGGATCTTAACGGGCCCTGACTCCAAACGGTTTCAGGGCCCATTCGTATGGGACGTGAGTCCGGAACGTGCGAATCCGGGCAACCGCCAGACGCGATGGACTCTGCCAGGGGTCGCGCGATCTGCCCTCAGGCATCCACATCGGGTCTCCAGGCCCCGGCGGTCCCGTATCGAGAACGATCGATTTCAGAATGGGGCCGGATACGCGGCGGCGCCCGGCGGGGGAATTAGCGGGCGCCCTTGCCCCAGAGAACCACTTCCGCTGTCTGCAGCAGGATCAGCAGATCGAACAGGAAGCTTCGGTTTTTGACGTAATAGAGGTCGTACTGGAGCTTCTCCAGGGAGTCCTCTTCCGACGACCCGTAGGGATAACACAATTGGGCCCAGCCGGTGATACCGGGTTTCACGCAGTGGCGCTCCCGATAATAAGGCAGCTTTTCTGCCAGCCCGTCCACGAATTCCGGCCGCTCCGGTCGCGGGCCGACAAAACTCATCTCCCCGCGCAGGACGTTTATCAGCTGCGGCAATTCGTCGATCCGGAATTTGCGCAATACCCGGCCGACCCGCGTCACCCGCGGGTCTTCATCGGCGGCCCACACGGCCTGTCCGGCCGCTTCCGCGTCTTCCCGCATGCTGCGGAATTTCATCAGTCTGAATTCCTCGCCTTCCAGGCCGACCCGGGTCTGGCGGTACAGTATCGAGCCGCGGAATCCGCTCTCCACCCATATGGCCAGTGCAGCCAGGACCATGATCGGCCAGGTCACCATCAGCAGGGCCGTGGCGGAGACCAGATCGAAGGCGCGCTCTAGCACATTCCGTACGGGACCGTGACCGATGCCGTCGGAGAATATGAGCCAGGACGGATAGAGCAGGCTCAGCTGGACTTTGCCGGACTCACGTTCGAGAAAGGTCAGCAGATCGACGACCGAAATACCGGCCAGCCGGCATTCCAGCAACGCCTCCACCGGTAATCCGAGCCGGCGATCGTCGGGCGCCACCACGATCTCGTCCACATCGTGCTCGCGAGCGAAATCCAGCAGAGAGCCCGGCACCCTCAGCACCCGATCTTCATCCACGGTCCGATGATCACCCTCCGAGGGTACGAATCCGATCACCTCGAATCCGCGAAGATCGGCACGCAGCCGGATGTTGGTCAGGCTCGCCGCTTTCTCACCGGCGCCGAGCGACAAAATCCGGCGCCGGAACATGACGTCACCGACGGTGCGCAGGAATACGAACCGGGTCGCCGCCAGCCCCGCGAACGCGATCAGCGACGAGGAGACCAGCACACCCCGGCCGAGATCGATGGCGGGCATAAGGTAGTACATGACCACCAGGGCGGCGCCCGCGAAGGCCATCCCCAGCGCCAGGCGCAGGATCACGCCGGCGCCGCTGGGCTGGCTGCGCGAGCTGTAAAGTCCGAGGGCGACGATGCAGGTCATGATCACCCCGGCGAACACCGTCGCCTTGGGCAGGATCGACCCGACCTCCCGCTGGATGACCGCATCGTTGCCGTTATACCACCACTCCGCTCCGGCATAGACGGCCGCGATGAGCAGCGCGATCTCGACCGCAGCGAGTATCAGGATGGGCAGGCGGATGTAATGACTGAAGATCCGGATCGAAACCGGGCCCCGGGCCCCGCTGGACCGCTTGCGCTTGGGTTTGACGCGAGATGCTTCAGCCGCGGACCGCGCCGACGCGTCCGCGCTGACGCTGGCGGCACGGGTCATGGGACCGGCCGGCACGGGCTTGAGATGAGGGACTTTCTCGGCGGTAGACAGATAAGCGCCACTACGGCGCCCCTCTCCTCCGGGGCGGGGAGGATAGATCTGATGTCCGCTCTTCATAAACCCGAACATTACGGCCTTTCCCGTTGCAAAAGTGTGACCGGCTTCACACAACGAGCGAATAGACAGGGCACGATTTGGATGGCCGGGATCTCACCGCGCTGACCCTCGATTTCGGATGCCGGCATGAAGGTCACAATATACGCTCCGAAAATAATGCGGCTGGTCAGCGTATTACGTCACTTTCGGAGAATCAAATCGAAGTTTCACCGCGCATCTTCCGATTTTACATAAGCTGTTGCGACACGTTCCTTCAATCGCCGTGACGGAGTTGACATAAGCTCCTGCCATTGTTCAATAAATAGGTGACCGGCCGGCGTTGTCAAACGCCGTTCCCATGCGCCCAGGAAAACGCGTCATCGCCTTGAAACCGGCTCTGCCCTCCCCCATGTAATCACGCAGTTACCGCCATCCGGGGACACTCGAGGACCAGCGCCCATGCAGTTCCAGGACTACTACAAGACCCTGGGCGTGGCCCGTGACGCCACCCTGGACGAGATCAAGCGCGCCTACCGCAAGCTCGCCCGCAAGTACCACCCGGACGTCAGCAGCGAAACCGATGCGGAAGCGCGGTTCAAGGAACTGGGCGAAGCCTACGAGGTATTGAAAGACCCGGAAAAGCGCGCGGCCTACGACCAGTTCGGCAAGGACTGGAAAGCCGGCCAGGAGTTCCGGCCGCCGCCGGACTGGGACTCCGGCTTTGAATTCTCGGGCCCCGGTGGAGCCGGGGGTTTCAGTGATTTCTTCGAGAGTCTCTTCGGCGCCGCCCGCGGCCGGCGCGGGGGCGGCTTCGAACGCGGTTTCCACCGCACCGGGATGCGGACCCGGGGCGAGGATCATCACGCCCGGGTCGTGATCAGCCTGACCGACGCTTTCTCAGGCGCCACCCGGACCCTGAGTCTGCGCATGCCCAAGGTCACGCCGGAAGGGCACGTATTGACCGAGAACCGGTCGGTACGGGTGTCGATCCCCAAGGGCGTCAAGGAAGGTCAGCGGATCCGCCTGGCCGGCCAGGGGGCGCCGGGGCTCGGCGGTGGACCGAACGGGGATCTGTATCTGGAGGTCAGCTTCGAGCCCCATCCGTTTTTCGTGGCGGACGGGCGCGACATCCTGATCGAGGTGCCCATCACGCCGTGGGAAGCAGCCTTGGGGGCGACCCTGCCGGTGCCGACCCTCGGCGGCAAGGTGGATCTCAAAATCCCCCCGAACTCACGCTCGGGCCAGAAGCTCCGGCTCAAGGGCCGTGGCCTGCCGGGCAAGCCACCCGGCGACCAGATCGTCAGCCTCCGCATCGAGACTCCGGCGGCCACGACCGATGCGCAACGGGCGCTGTACGAGAAGATGCGCGAGACCATGCCCATGAACCCGCGCAGCGGTCTGGGGGTGTGAGATGGGCGCTCGGGAAGACATCCTGACCGGCGAGGTACTGGACGAAGGCCGCGAGTACGACATCGAGACGGTCTGCCGGATCTGCCGCACGGACCGGGACGTGGTCATCGAGATGGTCAGCCAGGGCGTTCTGGATCCCCGCGGTGGGCGCAGCCAGGAATGGCGTTT
>CBDTYJ010000189.1:0-5360 GCA_965364575.1 uncultured Gammaproteobacteria bacterium | reverse complement strand
TGAGGGCATGGAGCAGGCTTCAGGTCTTGCTCTTGTCGCCGCCGGGCGCGTACATGGGCATCGGGAACTGGGTCACATTGCCGCCTTCGGCCTGAGATATCTTGCTCACGCCCTGCTTCTCTACCTCGTCGATGCGTAACACCGAATGCATCGGGACATAGGTGCGATTGACTCCGGCAAACTCGTTCTTGATCCGCTCCTCGCTGGGATCGACCACCACTGAACTGCGCTCGCCGAAGACCAGCTCCTCGATCTCGATGAAGCCGAACAGCTCGCCATGACTGACCCGGCGCGCGTATATCTCGTAGATTTTGCCCTGATTGACAAAGACGACTTTGTAGATGTGTTTGCTTTGCTTCATGGATCCAATTTCGCCTGGAATCTGAGCGCAAGAATACCATTAACCCGGGCCGGCCGTGGGCCGGCGCAGCGATATTGCCGTGGCGGGCGCCGGTCTCCTCCGGACTATTGTGGCGACCTGCCCGATCCATTATTTTGGGAGGACGATTTGCCGGTTCGCGCCCCCCGGTGCCCGCCTATGCCCCTGACCTTGAAGATCACCTCGGCACAGAAAGACGTGCTCGGCCCCGACCGGCTGAAGGTGTTCAGCGTGCACGGGGGGTCGATCGGCCGGGCCGGGGATAACGAGTGGGTGCTGCCGGATCCGGATCTCTATATCTCCGGCCATCATGCCCTGATCGACTATCGTGATGGCGCCTACTATCTGACCGATACCAGCAGTAATGGCGTATTCGTCAACGACGCCGACCTGCCGGTCGGCAAGGGCAGTCCGATCCGGCTTTACGACGGCGATCGCCTGCGCATGGGGCATTACGAGTTCGCCGTCAGCATCGTCAATGTCAGCCGCGACGGTACCGACGACACGGGCATCTTCATCGCGGACGACGAAGATACGGTGGTGGATCCGGAGACTCCCTCGGAATCAGCGGCGCCGCCTGCGAGTCCCCGAGTGCTCGATGATCCGATAGATCTGGCCGAAGCCGACCCGGGCCGGCCCGACTTCGAGATGGTCGAACGGGTCGACGACCCGGCGCTGCCGGCGGCAGCAAGGGAAGATGGAACGCCGGCTCACCCGGCGCTGGCGGATAGCGTGAGCGAGGGTGATCCTCTGACCGTCCTCTGCCGGGCCGTCGGCATCGATCGTGAGCGGATCGAACCCGGACGCGAACAGCAGTTCATCTCGACCGTGGGCCACGTAGTACGCAACGCCACCGGCGGGCTGCTGGAGTTGCTTCAGTCACGTACCAGGATCAAAGGAGAGCTGAAACTGGCCCAGACCACCGAGCAACCGCGCGAGAACAACCCGCTGAAGTTCTCCTCGGACGTAGACGAGGCGCTCGACAAGATGTTCTTCTACTCCGGCATCCATCACCTGCCGCCGCTGGACGCGATCGAGTCTGCGATGCTCGATATACGTGCCCATCAGCACGCGGTCGTCGCCGCCATGCGCGCGGCCTTCGACGACCTGCTCGGCCGGTTCGATCCCGAGACTCTGCAGCAGAAATTCGATCGCGGCCTGCGGCCGGGAGCCCTGCTGGGCATGAGCAATGAAGCGAAATACTGGGATCTGTTCCGTGAGTTCTACGCCTCGGTGCAGAAGAATTCCGACAAAAATTTCGACGACATCGTGGGGCAGGTCTTCATCGAGGCCTATGAGGCCGAGATACGACGGCTGTCCGGGGGATCGCCGGACGGCGACACAGACGGCGACGCAGACGACTGACCCGGGATTTCTTCAGGCCGCCAGCAATCCCCCCACTCATCGGCATGCCGCTGGTCTCTGCGCTCCCCGACTCAGTCCTGCCGCAGATAAGCGAGCCCGTCGGCGTCGAAGCGCCGAGGCTCGATCCCCAGCAGCCCGAATATCGCGCGGGAATCCCCCGTGTTGCCCTGTACCAGCATCGTCAGCTGGTCTCGAGTCACGGGGAAGAACTCGAAGCGGTCGAAGATGGCCGCGATCAACCGGATCGGCCCGACGGGAGCGGGCAATATGAGCTTGCGCTTCCCGGAGGCTTCAGCGATGCGCCGGATGATCTCGGGCCAGGGCAGCGCCTCCGGCCCACACAATGGATAACAGCCGCCGACCGTATCCGGCTTGTCCAGCGAGCGCTCGAACGCCCGGGCCACGTCCTCCACATGCACTGGCGACATGGAGAATCCGCCGCGCGACGGAGACCAGCCGGTGAAGAAGTTCGGGGCCGGGATCGGCGGTCGGATCATGTCGTCCCGGAGCTGAGTGCAGAATTCCATCCGGCCGCGTGGGTCGCCGAAGACGACCGAAGGCCGGAATACGGTCCCGGCCAGACCGCTCTGTTTCAGGTGTTGTTCGGCCTGGAACTTGCTTTCCTGATAGGCGGTGGCGCGGGCGTCAACGCCGTTGGCGCTCATCAGGATAAACCGCTCTATCCCGGCACGCCGGGCGCCGTCGATCGCGGTCTTCGCACCCTCATACTGCAGCGCATGGAAGGTGATGCCCCGGGACGGATACTCGCGCAGGATGCCGATGTTGTAGATGACCGCATCGCAACCCTCAAGCACCGCTTCCACCGCCGCCGGATCGCCGATATCACCGTGGACCAGCCGGCAGGCCGGCGCCTGCCGGACCCGGTCGTCGCTGCGTGCCCGGACCAGGAGACTGGGCCGGTGACCCGCCGCCACCAGGGCATCCACCAGATAGCTGCCGACGAAGCCGGTGCCGCCGAACAGGGCCACCTGCATCTCAGCGCCCCTCACCGCCGCTCGCGCGCGGCAGGGAACAGGCTCCGTCCCGGCAGCGGCGCCGGTAACGGTCCCGATGGGTTGCGCGGTAGAAGCGGTCGGCCAGTCCCATCAACCAGGGCGGCGACAGCAGTTTCGCCAGCCATCTGTATCCCGGCAGTTCGGACCAGAGCGCGGCGAATCCCGGCACCCCCACCGCCAGACTTCCGTCGCGGCGCCTGACGTGCAACACGTCCATGGCTTCGGCGAAGCTCACGCCATCGGCCTCCAGCACATCCGGGCGCTCCATCAGATCGACCCATTCGATGCGCCGCGCCCAATCCAGGCGGCGCCAGTGGTCGACTCCGCGCATACACACGGGACACCCGCCGTCATAATACATGGTGGTCTTTGAGGATAAATCGCCCATCTGCGTGCGGATCTCCGACTGCGCCGGCTTGCCGCCGACAATGCTGAGCATCTATGTTAGCCGCCTGACCGGCGATTGACACGCCGGCCTGGCCCATCGAGGCAATTCAGACATAATGAACGATCTTTCCAGCAGTTTCGGCGAGAAACAGGTCAGTCCCGAGGATCGCGAGCGGCTGATCCGCAGCGTCTTCCAGCGCGTGGCGCCCCGCTACGACCTGATGAATGACCTGATGAGTTTCGGCATCCACCGCTGGTGGAAGCGCAAGCTCGCCTGGGCCATGGATCCGCGCCCCGGCCAGGTGATCGTCGATCTCGCCGGCGGCACCGGAGACGTGGCCGACCGGGTCGCCGCCCCGGACCGTTCCGTCATCGTCTGCGATCCGAGCCTGGAGATGATGCACGCGGGCCGCGGCCGGGTAGCCCCCGATATCGGATGGCTCTCGGGCGTCGGCGAGGCCATCCCGCTTCGCGACGGAAGCGTCGACACGCTGAGCATCGCCTTCGGCATCCGCAATGTCACCCGGATCGAGACCGCGCTGGCGGAGATACACCGGGTGCTGCGACCGGGCGGCCGTTTCCTGTGTCTCGAATTCTCCCGGCCCTGGGCACCGGTCCGGCCGTTCTACGAGTTCTTCTCCCGAACCGTCATTCCCCGTCTCGGCGCCTGGGTTTCGGGCAACACGGACGCCTATGAATACCTGGTGGAGTCCATCCGTCGCTTCCCGGATCAGGAGCAGATGAAGGCCATGATCGAATCCGCCGGATTCAGCGACGTAAGTTACAGGAACTTCAGCTTCGGCATCGCCTGTCTGCATATCGGCATCAAGCAAGCCGGTGCGTGAAGATGCTTCCAGCCTGATCAGATGGCTGGCCGAAGCCGCCGGCGAATGTCCCGACCGTGTCGCTCTCAGGGACGAGCTGGGCGTCACCCGCTACGGGGAACTCTGGCAGGCGCTGGGTCGATGGCGCCATACATTCGCCGACGCGGGACTCGCGCCGGGGGTCCCGGTGGCGGTGATCACCCGGCATCGTCGCCGTATCGCGAGGGCGGCTTGGCTGGCGGTCTATTCCGGTCTGCCGCTGTTGCCGCTGGCTCCGGAACAACTCGGACTGGCGAGCCTGCTGCGCAGCTGCGGCGTGCGCCAGGCCATCACCGACGCGGAGGTCGCGCTCCCGTCCGGCATCCGGCGTCTGCCCGCGGCCCGTCTGGACGGCATGCCGGACGGTGACTCCTCGGAACCGGCTCCGATGGCGGCCAATCGCCCACAACTGTTGGTCAGCACCAGCGGCACCGGGGATCATCCCAGGGCGGCGATGCTCGACGGCGACAATCTGGCCGCCTCCGCCGCGATGACGGCGGAAATCCTGGAACTCGATGGGGACGATGACTGGCTGGTGTGCGTCCCGCTCACTCATATCGCAGGACTCATGATCCTGTTCCGCAGCGCCCGGGTGGGAGCCAGCGTCACCATCCATGAATCCTTCGATGCCGCCAGGGTCTGGTCGTCGGTGAGCGCGGGCGAGATTACGAGGCTGTCCCTGGTGCCGCCGATGCTCGATCGCCTGTTGACCGTGTCTGACGGCCTGCCGGGACAGCGAGGCCGCAGCCTGATCGTCGGCGGCGCCCCCGTCAGTCAGGCCCTGGCCGACCGCGCGACGTCAGCAGGATGGCCGATCATGTCGTCGTACGGCATGACCGAGACCGCCTCCCATGTCGCCCTGAGCGGGTCCGATCTGGCGGCGGGCCTGATGCCGCTGCCGGGCACGCGAATCTCGGTAGTGGACGAATCCGGAGCGCCGGCCGCCGGGGTCGGACGGATCGTCATCGAGGGCCCTACGGTCATGGCCGGCTACGCCAACCCGGGTCTGCTGCAGGGCGACGGACTGCTCGGCGAACATCAGCTCCTGACCAGCGATCTGGGTCGCATCGATGAACGGGGGTACCTGCGCATTTTTGGACGCAGTGACGACGTCTTGATCTCCGGCGGGGTCAACGTGCATCCGGCGGCACTGGAGGACGTGCTGGCGGGTTGTCCCGGCGTGGTCGAGGCGGGGATCGCCGGGCGCCACGACCCGGTCTGGGGCCATCGTCTCGTCGCGGTCTACGTGGGTCGGTTGTCGACGGAAGAGCTGGCGAGCTGGATCGAGCGGCATATCGCTCCGGCCATGCGGCCGAGAGACTTCATCCGGGTCGCCACCCTGCCCCGGAA
>CBDTYJ010000188.1:0-5360 GCA_965364575.1 uncultured Gammaproteobacteria bacterium | reverse complement strand
GGATGGTCCGGGCGGTCAATGGGGACTTCGGTACCCGCTCGCCGACGGAGACGCGGCTGATCGAGGTACTCGGGCCGACGCTGGAGGCCAACCACGCTATCCGCAGTCTGCGCCGCTGGATGCGGCCGCGGCGACGCCATACGGAGTTGTTGTTCGCCACCAACCGCGCCTGGGTCGAGTATCAGCCCAAGGGGGTAGTGGGCATCATCGTGCCCTGGAATTTCCCGGTATATCTCGGGCTCGGGCCGCTGATCGCATCACTGGCGGCCGGCAACCGGGCGATGATCAAGATGTCCGAGTTCACGCCGCGTACCACTGAGGTGCTGGCCGGGATGCTCGGCGAGGCCTTCCCCGAGGACGAGGTCTCCGTGTTTGGTGGCGAAGTCGAGGAGGCACAGGCGTTCAGCGCGTTGCCGTTCGATCACCTGGTGTTTACCGGCTCGCCGGCCGTGGGCAAGCATGTGATGCGTGCCGCCGCCGAGCATCTGGTGCCGGTGACCCTGGAACTCGGAGGCAAATCGCCGGCGCTGGTGGCGCCGGATGCGGACATCCAGGATGCGGCCAAGCGCATCGCCCACGGCAAGGCCTTCAACGCCGGACAGGTGTGCCTGGCGCCAGACTATGCCATGGTCCAGCAGGCCTCGGTCGAGGCCTTTATCGATGCGGTGGCGGCGGCATTCAAACGCATGTACGCGCAGGTCCAGGGCAACGCCGACTACACCAGCATCATCACCGAACGACACGCCGAACGGCTGCGCGGGCTTGTCGCCGATGCCGAGACCAAGGGCGGCCGGGTCGTGACGGCCGGGGAAGGAGCCTCCGGGCGGCAGATCCCGCTGACCATCGTCACCCGCGTCCGCGACGACATGGGTCTGGCTGAGGAAGAGATCTTCGGCCCGGTGCTGCCGGTGATCCCCTACGACACGCTCGATGAAGCCGTCGCCTACATCACCGCCCGCCCGCGGCCGCTGGCGCTCTATGCTTTCGGTCTCGACAGCGAGCAACTGGAGTGGCTCTCAAAAGAGACCCACGCCGGAGGCATGGCGCTCAACGACTGGGGCTGGCACGCATTCCAGCACGACCTGCCGTTCGGCGGCATCGGCAATTCCGGCATGGGCTCCTATCACGGCGAGGAAGGCTTCCGGGAGCTGTCCCACGCCAAGGCGGTGTTCCGCCGCCATCGCTTCTTCCCCACGGGGATGCTGTACCCGCCTTACGGTGGCTGGCTGCAGCGCCTCGCGATGCGGCTCTATCTCAAGGACTCGCAGGACTAGAATCCGGGGGGCAGCCCGCCTGTTTCGCCCGGGCGCCCGATTCCGTGGCGCTAGCGTCGACGACATGGGATGACCTGCCCTCGGCAGATGTCCGTCACATCGTCAAGGTATAACCGCCGTCGGGTGTCAGCGTGGTGCCGGTGATGTAGCTCGCTTCGTCCGAGCAAAGGAACAGGATCGATGCGGCGATTTCGTCGGGACGGCCGGCGCGTTGTGTATGGACACGCGGTATCACGACTTCGTCGTAGATCTCGTCGCCCACCAGCGCCCGGGCTCGATGATGCATCGGCGTATCGATGATCCCCGGGCAGACCAGATTGACCCGGATGCCCTGAGGCGCCAGTTCTGCGGAGGCGCTGGACGTCAACCCGATCAGGCCGTGCTTGGACGTGACATAGGCCGCGCCGGTCGGGAAGCCGAGAAAGGAATTCACGGAGCCGATGTTCACTATCGCGCCGCCATGTCCACACTCGAGCATGGCCCGGCTCTCGTATTTCATGCACAGGAAGGTGCCCTTGAGATTCGTGTCCAGAACCCGGTCCCACGCTTGTTCAGACAGCTCCCCGATTGGCTGGAACTCCCCCTCGATGCCGGCATTGTTCACTGCGTAGTCGAGGCGCCCGAATGCCCCGGTGGCGTGCGCGACCATCCGTTCGCAGTCTCCGGAATTCGAGACGTCGGTCCTGACAAGCGTCGCCTCGCCGCCACGGGACTCGATCTCGGCCGCAAGCGCGGCCAGTTCTTCCTCGCGCCGCGCCGCGAGCACGATACTGGCGCCCCTGGCCGCGAATGCCAGCGCAGTGGCTCGACCGATCCCGCTGCTTGCTCCGGTTATCAGAGCGACCTTGTTGTTCATGTCAGACATTCGGGGCTCCCGCGATCAGGGTTGATTCGGCGCATCAGATGGCTTTGTCTCAATTTGTTGTGTCAGGGTCGGGTCACCGAATCTCGGAAATCCGGCGGCCCTCGTTCCTACTGATCCGCCACCGCCTCCCCGAGCATCTTCGTCAGTTCCTCGAGGCTGTAGGTATACGGCTGATCGGCGTTGAGCTGGGCGACCCGGGTCAGCGCCGCGCGGATGGTCGCCTCGGCTTCTTCCTGGTTCGGCGCCACCATGTAGCGGCGTTTTGGCTCATCGGCGAACATCGCATGCAACGCCGCCTCGGCCACCTCGTCGGGCTCCTTCAGGCTGGCATTGCGCTCCTTGATCTGTTCCAGCCGCTGTCGCTCTTCCTCGGTCAGCCCGTCGGTCTCGCCGGGTTTCTTGCCGATCATGTGCATGACGACTTTCTCCCGGATCTTCGACTTGTAGCCGCCGGGTTCGATGACGCTGACGTGGATCCCGGATTCGGTCATCTCCGCGGCGAGTGCATCGGTGTAGGCCTCGATGGCGAATTTGCTCATGCTGTAGGTGCCGCTGCGCGCGCCTGAGATAAAGCCGGAGATCGAGCCGATCGTCGTGGTGCGGCCCTTGCTCTCGGCCAGCAGGGGAGTGAACGCCTTGTTGATCCGGTAAGGCCCGTAGATGTTGACGTCGAAAACGAAGTCGATGTCGTCCTCCGGCGTCTCGTTCATGGGGCTGAATACCGCCACGCCCGCATTGTTGACGACGCCATGCAGGCCCCGGCCGGCCTCGGTGATCCGCGCGACCGCCGCATCGATGTCTGCCTGGACGGTGACATCGAGGCGCACGGCGTCCACGTTGTCGAGTTTATTGAGTTCGGCCAGGTCCCTGTCCTTGCGGGCCCCGGCGTAGACAAAGTAGCCCTTGTCGGCCATCACCTCCGTGATCCGACGGCCGATGCCTGAACTGGCGCCAGTGACCAGGACGGCTTTTTGTTCATCCGGGTTCTGGGCCGATGCCGCCACCGGGGCCGCTGAGAGGGCGCAAAGAAATAGGGACGCGAGAGTAAAAGTCGGAACGAGTTTGCGCATGGGGCTTCCTTTTCGAGTCGTGCAGCAGAATGATGCCGGAGATAACCTTATGCTTATTGGCCTGTGCCATGCCAGTGGTCCCGACTACGGACCCGCACCTGACCGAAGAACGCCGGGCCCCCGGGTGGCTTCGGGCGGATCCTGGCGCTGACCAAGTCCAGGGATGCGGACTTCACCTTCGAATCAGGAGAACTGACCGCGACGGTCAGAATCACCTAGACCCGGAGGCGGCCTGCACCAAGGCGGTCGGAAAGGGCCCCGCCGCCTGCCGCCAGAGGCCCTGCGCCGCGGCGATACCGCGCCGCAAAATGAGAACCGGCGCACGGCGCCAGGCACGGTGCCCGGAGTTAAAATAGCGTCATGAGATACCGCGACCTCGCGATCTGCATTTCGCTCACCGTGTTCGCCATCGGCGCTCATGGACAGAGCGTGTTCAAATGCACCGACGCCAATGGAGCGATCAGTTTCCAGGATCGCCCCTGCGCCAAGCTGCCGGACCCGGAGATCCAGGCAAACGAACAGGCTGGCGAGGGCGAGGAGATAGAGCTGGAACCGGCGCCAGCCGGATTCGAGTGGCAGCGGCTGGCCGAGGTCCGCGGGGCCGTGCTGCGACCGTCAGTGTGGCATTTCAACCATCAGGCCGAGGGCGACGAACTGGACTATTTCCTCAGCCGTGAACCGGCTGGCGCCGACGGGAAATTCGATACCGGTCTGACGATCAAGGTCGTTACCGACGTCCCGAACCGGACCGGGATGTCACTCGACGACTATGCCCAACGGTTTATCAGCCAGGCATCCGGCGGACTCGAGATCATCGACGGCCCCTGGGATTCGGCTCGCGCCCCGTATGTGACACGCGGCGCTCTTATGCACGCTACGGACCCCGGGAAGGGCGAGTTCAATGCCCACATGGCCGCCATGGCCAACGAGGAGACCGGCACGGTCTATCTCATCACCTTCGAAGGCCCGGCCGAGTCCTGGGACACCATCTGGCCCATGGGCGAGCTGATGCTCAACAAACTCGCGCTCGATTCCGGCTTCTAGCTACCGATTCCGTTTATTGCCAGCCTCAGAAGGTCAGGGCCAGATATGCCCAGACGCCGTCGTACTCGTATTCGCCCTTGCCACCGTTGGCATTGGTATCCTCGATATCCATGTTGATATGCGAGTAGCTGGCTCCCACGCTCAACTTGCGCCACACATTCCATTCCAGGCCCGCCCCGATCTCCAGCATCTCGCCTTCGTATTGGTCGTAGCTGATATAGAAGTACTGTCCTTTGGCCCGCACCCACCACGCGGGAGACAACTGATAGTTGAACCGTGCACCGATCGTGGGGAGCGGGAATTTCTCGCCCTCGCCCTCGCTCAACCCGAGCAGGTCATTTTCGACCCTGACATCGAAATCCAGCCCATAGATGCCGATCATCGGCGCGAACTCGAACCGGTCGTTCTGAACGAGTGAATAGGCATAAGAGAAGTCCGCGAGTTTGAGATCGAACTCGGTGTTGACCGATATCCCCGGCGGGAAGATCACGTTGCCGATCTGATACGGCTCATCCGTCCTCTCGTTCGCGTCCCGGGACAGGTCGTAGTAACCGAGACTCAGCTGATGGCGCGGCGCGATCCGCCAAAGCAGTTCGGCCCGGAACACGTCATCGCTGTCGTCGAGGCCCAGGTCATCCTCGGCATCCACAGTCGTGCCCTTGCCGAGGGAACGGGAATCGACGCGGAAACTCGAGTCTACGTCCATGATCACGGCGCCGGCCCTCAGAGTCAGGGTCTCCCCGGACCAGGGTGGCTCGGCTGCGGCAGGATTCGGCGTGGTTGCGAGTGCCAGCATGATCATCGGGAGCAGCCGGCCGATCGTGACCGTGCGTCGATCACGCCATACGTCTTGACCATGAGTCATGGAATTGTCCCTATCGATGCGACGGAAAATACTCTATTCGAATAGACGTCGAAGACAAATGCGGGGGATTGGATTCCGTTTTCGTTCCGGTCCTGTTGATCCTGAAACCATGCTAGATTGCCCGGGACACAAAGGGAGGGAAACATTATGGACTTGGGCGCATTCTCGGTCAGCCTGGCGGTAAAGGACCTGTCGGCGTCGCGGGATTTCTACGCCAGGCTCGGTTTCGAGCCCATCGCCGG
>CBDTYJ010000187.1:0-5423 GCA_965364575.1 uncultured Gammaproteobacteria bacterium | reverse complement strand
CCTGTGGCGCGAAGAGGGCCAGCGACCGGCCGATTACACTGACGTGATCAGCCTCAATCTCAGTGAAGTGGAGCCCAGCATCGCCGGTCCCCGCCGGCCCCAGGACCGCATCCCCCTGCGGGAGTCACGGACGGCATTCGGCAGAGAGCTGAGCAAGGTCCGAGCTGCCCGATCGTCCTCGGGCGGGACGGCCGAGTCCAGCGTCGACCTGACCCTGGACGGTCGCCCGGCGACCCTCAAGGACGGGGCGCTTCTGATCGCCGCCATAACCAGCTGTACGAACACCTCGAACCCGGCGGTCATGGTGGCCGCCGGACTGCTGGCCCGTAATGCCCGCAAACGCGGCCTGAATACCCGGCCGTGGGTCAAGACCAGCCTGGCACCAGGATCCAAAGTGGTGACCGAGTATCTCCAGCGCTCGGGCCTGCTGCCCGATCTCGAAGCACTCGGGTTCAGCATCGTCGGTTATGGCTGCACGACCTGCATCGGCAATTCGGGGCCGCTGCGCCCGGAGATCGCCGAGGCCGTCACCGCAAGCGACCTGGTGGGCTGCGCGGTGCTGTCGGGCAACCGGAATTTCGAGGGCCGTATCCATCCGCTCGTGAAGATGAACTACCTGGCGTCGCCGCCGCTCGTGGTCGCCTACGCGCTGGCCGGCACCATGGACACGGATCTGGTCAATGATCCCATCGGCACCGACGATACCGGCGCGCACGTCTATCTCAAAGACATATGGCCATCGGTCCGCGACGTGCACGACACGGTGCTCGCCAACATCGACTCCGGCATGTTCCAGGCCAGCTACGGGAGCGTGTTCGAAGGCGACGATAACTGGCGCCAGCTGCCGCTGCCGGCCGGTGACATCTACGACTGGGATCCGGCATCTACCTACGTCCAGAGCCCGCCGTACTTTACCGACATGACCATGGACACCGTCTCGGCGGGTGCCATCCGCGACGCGCGCGTGCTGGCGCTCCTGGGCGATTCGGTCACCACCGATCACATCTCTCCCGCGGGCAGCATCGCCAAGGACAGCCCGGCGGGCCAGTATCTGATATCCAAAGGGGTCGATCCCAAGGACTTCAATTCCTATGGTTCCCGACGCGGCAATCACGAGGTGATGATGCGCGGGACCTTCGCCAATATCCGTCTCCGCAACCAGCTGGCACCCGGCACCGAGGGTGGCTGGACCCGGTATCTGCCGGGTGGCGAACAGATGTCGATCTTCGACGCGGCGATGAAATACCGGGAGGCCGGTACGCCGCTGCTGATCATCGCCGGCAAGGAATACGGCTCCGGCTCCTCCCGCGACTGGGCCGCCAAGGGCACCAACCTGCTGGGCGTCAAGGCGGTGCTGGCGGAGAGTTACGAGCGTATCCATCGCAGCAACCTGGTCGGCATGGGCGTGCTGCCGTTGCAGTTCCTGGACGGCGATAGCGCTGCATCGCTCGGCCTCACCGGCGAGGAGCTGTTCGATGTCCAGGGTGCAGAAGACCTGGAGGCGACCGAGGTGACGATCGTCGCCCGGAAGGACTCGGGCGAGGCGGTCGAATTCAAGGCCAGGGTCCGGATCGATACGCCCAAGGAGCGGGAATACTTCCGCAACGGCGGCATCCTGCACTATGTGCTGAGACAGCTGGCGGGGTCGGCCGCGGCCGCCTGAGGGTGACCCGACCGCGAGGTTCCGGCGCGGCGTGACCGGGATACCGCCCGGGCTGGTCGAGCGCGTTGCCAACGCCCGTTCGATTCTCGTACTCACCGGTGCCGGGGTGTCGGCGGAGAGTGGTATCCCGACATTCAGGGACGCGATGAGCGGCTTGTGGGCCCGCTACAAGGCGGAGGATCTGGCGACGCCCGAGGCGTTTTCACGCCACCCGGATCTGGTATGGGGCTGGTATCAGTGGCGGCGGCGGCTGGTGGCCGGGGCGCAGCCGAATCCGGGTCACCGCGCCATCGCCGGTCTGCAACGCAGGCTGGGCCGGGTGTCGCTGGTCACGCAAAACGTGGATGGGTTGCACCAGCGAGCCGGCAGCACGGATGTGGTCGAACTGCACGGCAATCTGTTCACCAATCGATGTTCGGCGCCGGATTGCAGCCAGCGGGCCGAGGCTGCAGACCTGGACGCCGAGACGGCCCCGCCCTGCCCCCGCTGTGGCGCGCGGTTGCGGCCGGGAGTGGTGTGGTTCGGCGAGGCTTTGCCCGCAGACGCTCTCGAGCGGGCGTGGTCGGCGGCCGGGGCCTGTGACCTGGTGTTTTCGATCGGTACCTCGGCTGTGGTCTATCCCGCGGCCGAACTGGCCTGGATCGCCGCGCGCGCCGGCGCGTCGGTGGTAGAGATTAATCCGGAGCCCACGCCATTGACGGATGCGGCGGACTTCGCAATTTCACAGCCGGGGGGCATGGCCCTGCCGGCACTCCTTCGGGCCCTGGGCCCGGATTTATCAGATGGAGCTGATACGTGACAGAGACACTAGCCGGAAAGGTTATATTTATCAGCGGCGGCAGCCGCGGCATAGGACGCGCCATCGCCCTCAGAGCAGCCCGGGACGGGGCCGCGGTGGTGATCGCCGCGAAGACGGCCAAGCCCCATGCGACGCTGGAGGGGACCATCTTCTCCGTGGCGGAGGAGATCGAAGAGGCGGGCGGCGAGGCCCTGCCGCTGCAGGTGGATATCCGGGACGAGCAGCAGATCCGCGGCGCGGTCGACAAGACCATGCATCAGTTCGGCGGTATCGACATCCTGGTCAACAACGCCAGCGCGATCAATCTCACCGGCACATTGGAGACACCCGCGCGGCGCTTCGACCTGATGTTCGCGGTCAACGTGCGTGGCACCTTCCTGACCTCCCAGGCCTGCCTGCCGGCGCTGCTCCAGGCGGATAATCCCCACATTCTCAACCTGGCCCCACCGCTGAATATGGATCCCAAGTGGTTCCGGCATCACACCGCATACACCATGTCCAAATACGGCATGAGCATGTGCGTGCTCGGCATGGCGGCGGAGTTCGCCGACCAGGGGCTTGCGGTGAACGCGCTCTGGCCCCGCACAGTGATCGATACCGCCGCGCTGCGCATGCTGGGCGACATGGTCAAGCCGGAGCAGTGCCGCAAGCCGGCGATCATGGCCGACGCGGCTCACTACGTGCTGACCCGGGACAGCCGCAAGCTTAGCGGCCAATTCCTGATCGATGAGGATGTGCTCACCGAGGCCGGGCTCACCGACTTCTCATCCTATGACCTCGTCCCGGGATCGGAGCTGGCCCAGGACCTGTTCATCGACTGATTGCCATGAGTCTCGGCATCGCCTTCGAGGGCTGCGCCGGGCGCGCCGCGTTTCACGTCGGCGTGGTCGAGGGCTTGCACGAGATCGGCCTGCGGCCCGATTTCGTCGCCGGAGCCAGCTCCGGCTCGATCGTCGCTGCTTTCGTCGCCGCCGGCCGCGCGGAGACGATCGGGGCGGATTGGCTGGCTGCAGCGGGCGGACGGGTGCTGCGCCCCGAGTTGCTGCTGGAGGGCCGCTGGCCCTGGCGGATGAGCGATATCGTCGGCGGGGTGCTGGATCAGGTTTTCGGCGATCTCCGCCTTCCCTCGCTGCCCCTGCCGGTGGCTATCCCGATCACGCTCATCGAAGGCGGTCGGCGCCGGCGCCGGGTGCTGACCCGGGATGACGACGTCTCCCTGGTCGATGCAGTGCTGGGCTCCTGCTTTGTCCCCGGGCCCTATTCCCGACCGATCCGTTTCGGCAGCCGGGTCGCTTTTGACGGTGCCTGGCTGATGCGCACGCCGGTCGATGCGGCCTTCGGTCTCGGCGCCAGCCGCGTGCTGGCGGTGCTCGGTCACGCAGACGGTCGGCTGCGGGCGGGCTATCCTTTCATGCGCACGCTGCCGACGCCTCCGGAGACGCGGTTACTTCATCCGGCAGCGCCGCTGGAATTAGGTGGTTACGATACCGATCCGGGCAGGCTGCGGGCGGCGATAGAGAGCGGTCGCGAGGCCTTGCACCGGTTCGCGGAGCGTCACCGGGAGTGGCTGACTCAGGCGTCGTAAAAAAGCCAGCCGGGCACTCGGGTCCAGGATGCCGCCAGCTCCCGTTCAAGGGACTCGTACCCGGGCAGGTGGGTCCCCACCAGATGCCAAAACCGGGTCGAGTGGTTGAGATGCCGCAGGTGACAGAGCTCGTGGATGATCAGGTATTCCACCAGCGCCGGGCGTACGAACAGCAGCCCGCAATTAAGATTGATGCGCCCCGCGCTGCTGCAGCTCCCCCAGCGGCTGCGCTGGCGCCCGATCCGTGCGCCCGCCGGCTTGAGGCCGGTCCGCTCCGCCAGCCGTTCGAGCATCGGCAGCAACAGATCTCTGGCACGGTCGCTCACCCACTTCCGCAACAGCCGCCGGGCGGCGACCACGTCGTCCCGGTCGTGATGAACCGCCAGGGTGCCGCCGGGCAACTTCTGCAGCCTGGCGCGGCCACGAGTATCGACGTAGGAAATCCCGTGCTGCTCGGCCGACAGCGACAATTCGATGCGAGACGGAAGGGAAATGTCGGCAGCAGATCCGGCCGCTGCCATCTCGTCGCGGGCCTTGGCTATCCAGCCCTGGTGGGCATCGACGAAGGCCTGCACTTCGCGGTGTCCGGTGCGCATGGGGACGACGACCTCGACTGCGCCGTGGGGAAACACCCGAACGCTGAGGCGCCGCGCCCGTCGGCTGCGGCGCACGCGCAGTGCCGGCTCGGCGGCGGCCTGGTCGAACAGGGAGAGCTGATCTGGCGGACTAACCGGGTTCGTCACCGGCAAATGATACCGCGGACGCCCCGCTGACGGGGCCGATGCGCGCCGTCTCGTGGACGTAGAGTTCCACCTCGCGTTCGAACTGCAACTTGCCCTGGACCTCGGAGTCCCGCCCGATGACTATCCGGGGCGGACGTCCCATGGGATCTCCCTCGGCATCGCGGATCCTGAGGTCGCCGTGAACGACGCTGCCGTCGGTGACGGTCATGCCGCCGTTGACGTTGCTGAGATCGCCACCCACTTCGGCGGTGACCAGTTCGATCTTGCCGTTGACCGTGTCGATGTCACCGCTGACCGAGCTGCCCTTACTGAGGCGCACCGAGCCGTTTACCAGCCTGATACTGCCTTTCACCCGGGCGTCGCGGCCGAGATCCAGGTCACCGTTGACGGTCTTCAGATCCCCCGCCTCGGCCCCGTCGCCCACCTTGACCGGTCCGTTCACGGTCGCACAGTCGCTGACCCGGGCTCCGTCCTCGATGGTGATGCTGCCGTTCATGGTGCGGAATTTGCTGCCGCTGGCGTCAGCATTGCGGCCGACCTTAACGTCGCCGTTCATGGTCATGCCGTCGCCGTCATGGGCGGTCTCGGCCGGCACCTCGATATCTTCGTTGGCCGAGAATTCGCAGCCGCCCA
>CBDTYJ010000186.1:0-5424 GCA_965364575.1 uncultured Gammaproteobacteria bacterium | reverse complement strand
CGAATTACGAGTACCGCCGTGAAGCGCCTCACGGCGCTACGGGGGTCGGTCGTCTTGGCGGGATTGCGACGCCGCCTGAAGGGCCTGGGCCGAACCAGCGTGATCGGCATCCCGTATGTGTGGTTGCTGGCCTTCTTCCTCATCCCCTTCGTCATCGTGCTGAAGATCTCCCTGGCCGAGACGCAGATCGCGCAGCCCCCCTATACCTCGTTGTGGTACTGGGTCGAGCACAAGTACCTCAACATCCGCATGAACCTGGGCAACTACCAATACCTGATCCAGGATTCCCTTTACTGGAGCGCCTATCTCAATTCGGTCAAGATCGCTGCGGTCTCTACGCTGTTCTGTCTGCTGGTGGGTTATCCCATCGCCTACGGCATCGCGCGGGCCCGGCCTGACCGGCGAATACTCCTGCTGATGCTGGTGATCCTGCCGTTCTGGACTTCGTTCCTGATCCGCGTCTATGCCTGGATCGGCATCCTCAAAACCAATGGTCTGATCAACAACATGCTGATGGCGCTGGGGATCATCGATACACCGCTGGTGATGATGCAGACCGACTTTGCCGTCTATCTGGGCATCGTCTATTCCTATCTGCCGTTTATGATCCTGCCGCTCTACGCCAACCTGGAGAAACTGGATCTGACATTGCTGGAAGCCGCCGCCGATCTGGGCTGCAGACCGGCCAAGGCGTTCTTCCGGGTCACCCTGCCGCTGTCGCTTCCGGGCATCCTGGCGGGCTCCATGCTGGTGTTTATCCCGGCCGTGGGTGAATTCGTCATCCCGGCGCTGCTCGGCGGCCCGGATACGCTGATGATCGGCCGCGTCCTGTGGGACGAGTTCTTCTCCAACCGCGACTGGCCGGTCGCCTCGGCGGTGGCCATCGCCCTGCTCCTGCTTCTGGTGATCCCCATCGTCCTGTTCCAGTACAACCAGGCGCGGGCCGCGGAGGCAAATTCGTGAACCGGCGCCGGCTGTTTGTCCCCGTGGCCATGACGCTGGGCTTCGTGTTCCTCTACGCACCTATCGTTTCTCTGATCATCTTTTCCTTCAACAAATCCAAACTGGTCACGGTCTGGGCGGGCTTCTCCACCCAGTGGTACGGCGAGTTGCTGAGGAACGATCAGATCCTCCAGGCAGCCTGGATCAGCCTCCGGATCGCCACCCTGAATGCCACCGCCGCCGTAGTGCTCGGCACCATCGCCGGTTTCGTCATCGCCCGTTTCCGCCGCTTCCGGGGCCGCACCCTGTTCACGGGCATGGTGATGGCACCGCTGGTCATGCCGGAAGTCATTACCGGCCTGTCGCTGTTGTTGCTGTTCGTGGCCATGGAGGCGGCGTTCGGATGGCCGGCAGGACGCGGCTTTATGACCATCACCATCGCCCATATCACGTTTTCCATGGCTTATGTAGCGGTCATCGTCCAATCCCGGCTGACCGACATGGACGAGTCCATCGAGGAAGCGGCGCTGGATCTCGGCGCCCGTCCGGCGAAGATCTTCTTCCGGATCACGCTGCCGATTATCGCGCCGGCTCTCGTGGCTGGCTGGCTGCTGGCCTTCACCCTCTCACTGGACGATCTGGTGATCGCAAGCTTCGTGTCCGGCCCGGGCTCCAGCACTCTGCCCATGGTGATCTTCTCCAAGGTCAGGTTGGGTGTCAGCCCCGAGATCAACGCACTGGCCACCATCCTGGTCGCGGTGGTGGCCATCGGAACCATCATCGCCGGACTGCTGCTGGCGCGTCAGCACCGGGCCCGGGAGCGGGACATGCAGATGGCCAAGGCCGACACCGCCGCTTAATCCGGGTATCAGGACCCGGACAAGCCCGAGCCGGCGACATAGTCGGCGACGGCGGCCATGGCCCCGTCATAGTCAACCAGGCTGCGATGGCCAAGCGCATCTCTCGCCCGGGCGGCGGGCACCTGATGATCGGCGCAGATCAGGTGCAGCGCCTCACGGGTCAGGGGCGGTCGTCGCGCCGAGCCGGCCAGACGCCAGAGCGGCTCCATGATCGATGCCAGCGGCCAGGCCAGCCACGAAGGCGCCGAACGCGGCGTGCCGGCACCGGCGATCGCGGCAAGATCGGAGAAGTACCGACGCCAGGAAACGTCGAGTTCGTCACAGGCGTTGTAAGTCCCGCCAGGCGAAGCCCGGTCCGACGCGGCGCGTATCAGGATGTCGACGACATTGTCCACGTGGACCAGACCGGCGTTACCGCCACCGCCATCGATCAGCGTCGGCGAGCGCTCCAGCAGCAGCCGTATCACCTCGTCTACCCAGATCCGGCTGCCGGCTCCGAAGACATTGGCGGGCCGCACGATGCGCACATCCATGCCGCGCTCCAGCCATTCCCGGGCGAGACGCTCCTGGGCCTGCTTCGAGCGGCTGTATGGACCGTAGGCGCGGCCATGAGGCAGATCCTCGGTGCAAACCTCACGGCCGAGGCGGTCACCGTAGACCACGATGCTCGACGCGAGCACAAACCGGGCTCCGCAGGCAGCCGCTGCGCTCAGCATGTTGCGCGTACCCTCGGTGCTGACCCGGCGAAAAGCCTGTTCCGGACCCCAGTCGCCCACCAGCGCCGCCAGGTGGAACACGACCTCGCTTCCCTCGACCGCCGGCTTCAAGCCGTTGCGTTCGGTGATGTCGCCGCGGACGACCTCCACGCCCGGATCCCAGCCTGGGGGCAAGGGCTCGTCCGGCAGCACCAGGGCGCGCGCGGATACGCCATCCTCGCGCAGGCGAGCTACCAGACGCGAACCGATAAAGCCGGTGGCGCCGGTGACGAGTGTGGTCGTGCTCACGGTCCGGACCCGACGGTCACCGGCCTGGTTCCGGCGCGCTCGACCTGAGAGCCGATCATGCTGTCCTCCCGGTTGCTGCCATCCCGGAGTTTATCCTCTGCTGGCGGCCTCAAAAATGCTTGACAGGGACCGGCGGCGTTGTATTTTCGACCGGTGTTTTGACTTCGGGCCGCGGCCGTCCGGCACCCTGCTCCCGACGGCTCAGGTTCAGCACGGAGAGATACCATGGGCGGAGTGCCTCCTGTCCCCCCGGAACAGTCCGGCGAAGACGACGAATTCGACGATGATGATCTCGGCATATCCGAAGAGGACACGTACGAGAGATTACACAAGCCCAGCAAGAGTGACCGCCTGCCAAGGAAATTGCGCCGGGAAGACGAGCGGCCGGGCCCTCGTCCGAAACGCGACCGTCATCATGGCCGCCCATCGCACCGCGAGCATCGCCGGGATGAAGACTAGTCTGTCAGGAGCAGTGAACGCAGGACTTGCAGGTCCGGCTCGATCTCATCGGCCCGGGACGGCAGAGCCAGCAATCGCTGCATCTCCGCCGGCACCGGCACCGATTGGCCGATCAGCGGCTCCACGATATCGTTGAACTTGGCCGGGTGGGCGGTCGCCACCAGGACCCAGCCGCGCGATTGTGCGATGGCGGGCAACTGCTCCCAGGCGCGCACCGCAGTGGCCGTGTGAGGGCACCAGATCTGGTGCCACCGCTGGGGACCCGCGCGGATGGTGTCCCGGATCGCTGCATCATCCACGGCCACCGCGTCGAAGGCTTTGCGTACGCCGGCGTGGTCCCGGTAACGCCAGAAGATGCGTTCCATGTTGCTGGGATCGCCCACGTCCATTGCCGAGGCCAGGGTCGGCACCGAAGGCCGGGGCGCCCATTCACCGTCGTCCATGAACTCCGCCAGGGTGAGATTCGCGTTGGTGGCCAGCATCACGTCGCCGATCGGTAGCCCGATCTCCCGCGCCAGCAGACAGGCGAAGGCATTGCCGAGATTGCCGCTGGGGATGATGAAACCCGGTGCTGGCAGCCCCTGGCGGGCGGCGCGTAGCGACGCCATGGCATAGTAGACCATCTGCGGTAGCAGCCGCCCGATGTTGATGCTGTTCGCCGAACTCAGACGCCGGGCGGAGGTGATAGCGTCGTCGGCGAAAGCCGCCTTGACCATGCGCTGACAATCATCGAAGGCGCCGTCGACGGCAAACGTGCGCACGTTGCCGTCCCAGCATGACAGCAGATGCGCCTGGCGCTCGGACACCAGTCCTGCGGGGAACAGGATCACGACCTCGATCCCGGGCCGGTGATGGAATGCCGCCGCCACCGCGCTCCCGGTGTCACCCGATGTGGCGACCAGTATGGTCAGGGGATCGTCCGTGTCCGCGTCCAGGCGTTGAGTGCAGGCCGCGAGGAAACCGGCGCCCACGTCTTTGAATGCGGCGGTCGGACCATGGAACAGCTCCAGCACCGAGGGACCGCCGTCCAGATCGATCACCGGCAGTGGAAAGCTGAAGGTCTCGGCACAGATGGCATCCAGCTCGCCGGCCAGGGGGTCGCCGTCAAAGAAGGGTGCCAGCAATACCGCCGCGATCCGCGCCGGGTCGTCGGCGCCGTCGAAGTCGGAGACCGTGAGGCACGGCAGCGTGGTGGGCACATACAGACCACCGTCCGGCGCCAGGCCGCGGTGGATGGCCTCGGACAGGCTCACCGGTCGGGTGCCTTCGGCGTCCCGGGTACTGACGTAGCCCATCGACATGCTAGAGATTCGCCCCCAGGTTGGCGCACAGCCGCAACAGATCGGAAAACACGCCAGCGGCGGTCACCGCGGGTCCGGCCCCCGGCCCCCGGACGATCAACGGATTTTCGTGATAACGATGGGTACGGAATTGCACGATATTGTCGGTCAGGTTGAGGCGCGCGAACGGATGGTCGCCGGGCAACTGCTCCAGACCGACACTGACTTCACCACCGGGCTGCAAGCGCCCCACGTAGCGCAGGACTTCGCCCGCCGCCTGCGCTTTGGCGAGCCGGGCATTGAAGACCTCGTCATGTTCCGCCAGTCCGTCCAGGAAGCTGTCCACATCGCCCTGATCGAGCCCCTCGGGCACCAGCGATTCGACCTGGACACCCGACAGTTCAAGCGGAAGACCCATCTCGCGACCCAGAATCACGACCTTGCGGGCCACGTCCATGCCTGAAAGGTCATCGCGAGGATCCGGCTCCGTATAGCCCATCTCGCGCGCCTCCCGCACGATCTCCGAGAATGGGCGGCTGCCATCGAAGACGTTGAACAGATAGGCAAGGGTGCCCGAGAGCACGCCCTCGATGGCGAGGATGGCATCGCCGGTCTGTCGCAGATCCCGCAGGGTATGCACGATCGGCAGACCGGCGCCCACGGTCGTCTCGTAGAGATAACGGGACCCCCCCCGCATCCTGGCAGCCATCAGCCGCAGGTAATAGTCCAGCGAGGCGGTGTTGGCCTTCTTGTTCGGCGTGACGACATGAAGCCCGCTTTCCAGCCAGCCGGCATACCTGTCCGCGATGCCCTGGTCCGCGGTACAGTCGATCAGCACCGCATGGGGAAGATGCTCGGCGTGTATGTGATCCACGAACC